>JANLGW010000120.1 GCA_024653965.1 Rhodospirillales bacterium | reverse complement strand
CACCGCGACGGTGGTGGCGCACATGCACGCCACCAACAAACCAGGCCTCGCTTTTGAACTGGTGCGGGGCGTATTGCAAAGTGGCGTCACTGAAGTCGCTATCCCCGTGCCGATGGATGCAGATGAAGCCACCCGCCGCACCGCATATGATAATGCCATGCCCGCTTTGCGCAAACACCTGGATGCCGGAATAGACGTGGCGTTTGTGTGTGAAGGCGACGCGCTGTTTTACGGCTCGTTCCAATACGTGCAGGATCGTTTGGCGGGGCAATACGAAATTCAAGTGATCCCCGGCGTGACCTCGGTCAGCGCGTCCGCCGCCGTGGCGGGTGTAGGGTTGGTGCGCGGCGATCAGATCTTTCAGGTGCTGCCCGCAACGTTAAGCGACGGCGCGTTGGCCGCGCGCCTATCCGACACTCAAGCCGCATTCACAATCTTAAAACTGGGCCGTCGTGGGGCGCGCATCAAGGCGTTGCTCGCGCGGCTGGGTCGCCTCGATGGCGCCGTGTTCGTGGAAAAAGCCACCTGGGCCGATCAGCGTGTAATGGCGTTCAAAGATTTTTCCGGCGAGGCGGCTTATTTCGCTCAGGTGTTAGTGCCCGCCCGTTTGCAAGAACAGCCGATCCATGCGCCCGAAAGCGTCGCGCTGCTGTGCCTCAATGCCGCAGGCTTGGCGACGGCACAAAACATTCGCGCCGCCCTGCCGGGTGCGACGCTTTATGGCCTGAAGGCCCGCGTCGATGAAAAAGCGGTGGACCGTTTGTTTGACGATCCGGCGGGCACGCTTCGCGATTTATTCCAGGCGGGCACGCCCATTGTCGCGCTCATGGCGTCGGGCATCGTCGTGCGCGCGTTGGCCCCGCTGCTTTCCGACAAATACGCGGAGCCGCCAGTGGTGGCGCTGTCGCCGGATGGCGCACACATCGTGCCGCTGTTGGGCGGGCATCATGGCGCAAACCGCCTCGCTCAATCGCTGAGCTACATCACCGGCGGGTTCGCCGCCATCACTACGGCAGGCGATAACATGCTGGGCCTGGCGCTCGACGAACCGCCCGCCGGGTGGTCGGTGGCCAATGCCGAAATCGCCAAGGCCCATGTGACGAAGCGACTGTCGGGTGCGGGCGCGGGGCTGCACGTGGAAAGCGGCGACGCAACATGGCTGACGGGTTTCGGCGCAGGCGACGATGTTTTAGTCACCCATCGCCGCATCGATGTGCCGGGGCAGACGCTGGTGCTGCACCCGCCCACCCTGGCGCTGGGCGTGGGCTGCGAACGCGGCTGTGCGACGCAAGAACTGGCTGCGTTGGTGGATGAAACTTTAGCGCACGCGGGATTGGCGCAAGACTCCATCGCTTGTGTCGTCTCTGTCGATGTCAAATCAGATGAAACGGCGGTGCTGGCGCTAGCCGAACGCTTGGGCGTGCCCGCGCGCTTTTTCACCGTTGATGAATTGAACGCCCAGACGGCGCGGTTAAAAAATCCTTCCGCCATCGTGATGGCCGAAATCGGCTGCCCCGGCGTGGCCGAGGGTGCTGCGCTGGCTGCCGTCGGCGATACGGGCAAACTGCTGGTCGAAAAAACAAAATCCAGCCGCGCCACCTGCGCAGTGGCTCTTTCCCCCGCCGACATCGACGCGAAGGCCGTCGGTCGTGGGCGCGGGCGTTTATTTATCGTCGGCATCGGGCCGGGCGCTGCAGCATGGCGCACCCCCGCAGTGACGCGCATTTTAAGCGCTGTCAGCGACGTGGTGGGTTACGGTTTTTATCTGGATCTGGTCGAAGAATTGATCCGGGGCAAGGTGCGCCACACCTCGATCTTGTCCGAAGAAGAAGCACGAGTGCGCCAGGCGTTGAATCTGGCCGCAGAAGGCCGTGACGTAGCGCTGGTCAGTTCCGGCGATGTCGGCATCTACGCCATGGCAACCCTGGCGTTTGAATTGTTGGACCGCGAAGATCGGCCCGAGTGGAACCGGCTTTATCTTCAGGTTGAACCGGGCATCAGCGCTTTTCAGGCTGCCGCTGCGCGCATCGGCGCCCCGGTGGGCCATGATTTTTGTTTGATCTCGCTGTCCGATCTGCTGACGCCATGGGAAGTGATCGAGCGCCGCTTGAAGGCCGCCGCCGAAGGCGGTTTCGTGGTGTCGTTTTATAACCCGGTATCCAAACGCCGCCGCACGCAATTGGCCGATGCGCGCGATATCTTGCTCACCCATCGCAGGCCCGAAACGCCGGTGATCTTGGCACGGCAATTGGGGCGGCCGGATGAAGACATTCGTCTGACCACCTTGGGCGCGCTTAAAGCTGAAGACGCCGACATGCTGACGCTGGTGATGGTCGGCGGCGAAGACACCCGCCTTTGCAAACGCGGGCAAAACACCTGGGTCTATACGCCACGCGGATATGGGGCAAAAATGGACTCAGCGAGGGGAGATACAAAATGACGGTTCACTTTATCGGCGCAGGCCCGGGCGCGCCCGACCTGATCACGGTGCGCGGCCTGAAACTCATTCAAGCCTGCCCGGTGGTGCTTTACGCCGGATCGCTGGTGCCTACCGAAATCGTCGCCGAGGCGCAGCCGAGCGCGCGGGTGGTGGATACGGCGCCGTTGCATCTCGATGAAATCATCGCCGAGATCGAGGCCGCCCACGCCAAAGGTCAAGACGTCGCACGCGTGCATTCTGGCGACCCCAGCATCTATGGCGCGATCGCCGAACAGATGCGGCGCTTGGATCAACTGGGCATCGATTACGACGTCACGCCGGGCGTGCCCGCATTTGCCGCCGCCGCCGCCATCTTAAAACGCGAACTGACGCTGCCCGATGTGGCGCAATCCATTATCCTGACGCGCACGGCGGTCAAGGCATCAAGCATGCCCGCAGGCGAAACGTTGGAAAATTTTGGCCGCACCGGGGCCACGCTGGCGGTGCATCTGTCGGTCAACAATCTAAAAAACGTGGTTGATGAATTGTCGCCGCATTACGGTGCAGACTGTCCGGTCGCGGTGGTTTATCGCGCCACTTGGCCGGACGAAGCGGTGATCACTGGCGTGCTGTCGGACATTCGCGCCAAGGTCAAAAATTCAGGGTTCACCCGCACCGCGCTGATCTTGGTCGGCCGCGCACTGGGCGCAGAAGATTTCACCGATTCCAAACTTTACGACGCCAGCCATTCCCACGTACTGCGCGACGCCAAACCGGCGCGCTCATAACCTCAGTACGTTTAACTTGGGCGCGTTATTCCGAACCGCGTTCGATGCGGTGTTTCAGCTTCAACAGCTGACGACGGCGTTCGTCTTCGGCGATGAGATGTTCGATATAGTGTCCCTGGAACATGGTGATGCCCGCCGAACGGCCAAAATCGACGGCCTCGCGATTGTCGCACCGCGCCAAGATCACCCGCCCGCTGCCTGCGGCATGCACCATTTCGCGCAGCTTGCCCTTCATTTCTGCACCGGCATCGATCAATTCGGAGTTCCACATCAGCTTGATGTAATCCACGCCCAAGCGTTCGCGATCAATCATGGACATGTTCATGTAGGTCATGCCATCGAGACAGATGCGATAGCCTTTTTCCTGGCAAAATTCGCGCACGAATAAAAACGCACCAAGGTCGGCGAAGATATCGACCTTTTGCAATTCCAGCACCATGGAACCGCGCCGCGCCGCCGACACCCCTTCGTCGAAGGCTAAAAATTCCGGGCTGAGCAACGTCGATACATTAACGTTGAAACTGATGTCGCCGGTAAACGACAAGCGGTCGGCTTTGGCCAGTAGCGATAAAACGCGTTTATCCAAACTTTCCGTCAAATACTGAAACAGCCAGCGGTTGGAGGTGATGTTGATGCCCGGCATCATGGTTTCGCGCAAATCCATGATCGAAATAAATAGTTCCGAAAACATCGGTTCCGGCACCAGCTTTTTGGTGACGCCGCACACGAATTGACGCCGCACCAAGCTGGTCAGATCGGTGCGCTGCAACGCCTTAACGGCGCGCGCCAAAATTTCCGGGGTAAGGGGGTCGCCGTGTTCCTGGCGGGTTTTTAAGGACTCGCGAACGTTGGAGCGTGTCGCCGTGCGTTTTTTGCTGCTGTCGTCTTCGCTCATATCGCGCACGATTTTGAGCAGTTGGTCGTATTCCTGCTCGACGTCGTACCAGTTGACAAACTTAGTCCCATCGCGATCTTTTTCATCGAACAACGGATCATCGGAAAAAAGGAATTTGACCTTTTGCACCGTGTCTTCGACGCGGGTATGGACCTCGGCTTTATAAACGAAAAAGACGTCCAAGTTGCTCAGCTGAAACAACTGCCCCGCCAGTTCGCTGACCAGAACTTCAAAGCTGTTGGTGGCGGCGCGAATATGATGATCGCGCCGATTTGCGGGCATTAGGTTCGAAAGATTGATGCGCACCGCCTTGCGTCCCTCGCGGCGATTTTCGAGACGGCGCAAATATTCCAACAAAAGCTGCTCTTGGGTGCGGCGATGCATATGCGAGCTCGCGGACGACGGATGTTTTACCATGCTCCGCCTCCACACAGACCCGCTTGTGTCATGGTCGCCCCGCCGATCATTTCAACAATCCCTTGTTCGCCATCGCCTCAACGACCTGATCGATAAAATGACCCTGAAAACACCGAATGCCCAGACTTAGACCCCAACTCACGCCTTCTTCGGAATCGACACGTGACAGCACCACGCCACCCGACGGCATCTTCTTCACGATGTTTTTAATTTGTCGTGTTTGATCTTGGGCGATCCCGCCGCGCACTTCCGGTCCCCAGGAAATCTTGATGAAGTCGGCCTTAAGCAGGCTGGGGTCGAAAAAATTAAGCGTTAGCGGATTGAGCCCGTCGATCAAGACGCGATAGCCGCGCTCGTGCAGCCAATCGCGCGCATAGGCATAGGCTCCCATGTCGGCAAAAATATCGATAATTTGAATCTCAACGACGACTTTGGCAGTGTTTTCATCAACGATGGCGTTAAAGTTCTGAAACGGCCTAGCCATAATGGTGGAGATGTTCAGATTAACGCTGATCGGATAATCCATGTTTTCAA
The DNA here is from genome assembly GCA_024653965.1 of Rhodospirillales bacterium. Lineage (GTDB taxonomy): Bacteria > Pseudomonadota > Alphaproteobacteria > Rhodospirillales > Magnetovibrionaceae > JANLGW01. Next base: position 25,432 of record JANLGW010000120.1, on the reverse strand, counting down.
AATCAAGCCGGGACAAGACTTCCAACACCCGCGCGTCGATGGTTTCAGAGATGTACTGAAACAGCCAGTGCCCGGCGAACAAGTTCACCTTGGGCGCAATGCGTTCGCGCAACTCGCCCATGGCGATATAATGTTCACGAAAGGCCAGATTCTGTTTTTTTTCTGCGCCGATCATAACGGCGGGCTGACGGTGCACCAAATCACCAATGCGCACTTCCAGCAATTTTTGGATGACCGACTGCAACATGTCGGGCGACAGAGGGACGCCCCCCATGGCCGTGGACGCGCGACCGGTGGACATCGCCTCGGTTTGTTGCGACTTTAATTCCTTGGTGATTGCAACGACCGCCGCGACCGCTTCTTCAAAGCTTTTGAAATCGCCGATCTGCGCTAGGTCGTACCACGACGAAAAACGATCCTCTGCCGAACCGTCTTCGGTTTGCGTCAAGGGATCTTCGTTAAATAACGCGCGCACGCGAAACACTGCATCGTCCACGTCATCAACGGGCGTATTGCGGCACAGCAGCGCCACATCGGAATTGGAAAAGTTGAAAACCTGCACGTCTTGTTTGGCCGACAGGGATTCCAGCGACCGCGACACCATGCGCATAAAATGCGGCTGGCGGTGGCTGGGGCGCAATTCGGACAGGTGCAAATGCACCGCATAGGTCCCAACGGTATTGTTGCGCATGCGCGAAACCGTATCCAAAAGCCGCTGTTCTTGGCTTTTAGACGATTCGCTGGCGCCGCTGTAATCTGCTGAAAAGTCAGCCATACCTACCGTTTTGACCTCCGCCCAACCCGATTCCCCATCCTACGGATAACTGGTTAACAGGCAATAACCAGAATTTCGCCCTTTTGAGACGATAAATACACGGTTTTTCTTGAGATTTTAACCTCCGCGCCCCCATGTTAATGGACATGAAACCCGACGCCAAACTTAAACCCTGTGCCCCCGCCCAATCGCGCCTTTACGCCATCGGCGATGTGCACGGACGGCTTGATTTGCTTGATGACCTGCTCGGCCAGATCGCACAGGACGCCACCCCCCCCACCACCCCCAAACGCCGAGTGCTGGTACTGTTGGGCGACTTAATTGATCGCGGCCCCGACAGCAAGGGCGTGCTGGACCGCATGGTCCAATTGACCCAGGACCAAAGATTATGGGGCCAACTGTTCAATACCACCCTCTTACCGGGTTTTGAAATTCATATCCTTAAAGGCAACCACGAAGACTCCATGCTACGCTTTTTAGCGGACGACAGTGAAGGCGAACAATGGCGCGCAAACGGCGGAAACGAAGCGCTAAAAAGTTATGGCTTAGATCCGCTCCAATCCCCCCAGGCGCTCCGCGCCGCCCTGTTAAACGCCCTGCCCAAAACGCACCGACGCCTGCTGCGCGGCCTAAAGCTTGCCCACGTCGAGGGCGATTATGCATTTGTGCATGCCGGCGTTAAACCCGGCATTCCTTGGACCGAACAAAGCGAAAATGATCTGTTGTGGATTCGCGCCGACTTCACAAAATCAGAGGCGAATTTTGGCTATTGCGTCGTGCATGGCCACAGCCCGGTGGACGTGCCCGAAGTGCGTTCCAACCGCATCGGCATCGACACCCGGGCATGGGCATCGGGCGTATTGACCTGCTTGGTGCTCGAGGACGACACCCAACGTTTTTTGAACACCTGACTGAAATTACGGCCTAAATTCCACCTCTCTAGTCTTTTCTTGCACGCGGGCAGGTGCTACCGTCTGCGCGGGAGGACCGTAATGTCATTAAATCTGTTTGAGCGCAAACGCATTTTAGTCACCGGCGGCGCCGGATTTTTAGGCTCGCATTTATGCGACCGTTTAATCGCACAAGGCCACGACGTCATCTGCGTCGATAATTTTTTCACCGGACCGAAAGACAACATCCTTCACCTGATCGGCAATCCACGATTCGAATTGATGCGCCACGACGTGACGTTTCCGCTATATGTCGAGGTGGATGAGATCTACAACCTCGCCTGTCCGGCTTCGCCCATTCATTATCAATACGACCCAGTGCAAACCACCAAGACCTCGGTGCATGGCGCAATCAATATGCTGGGGCTGGCCAAACGCGTTAAGGCGCGGATATTTCAGGCCTCCACCTCCGAGGTGTACGGCGACCCCGCGGTCCATCCCCAGACCGAGGATTACTGGGGCAACGTCAACCCCATTGGCCCACGCGCGTGTTACGATGAAGGCAAACGCTGCGCCGAGACTCTGTTTTTCGATTACCACCGCCAACATGGTCTGGACATTCGTGTCGCGCGTATCTTCAACACCTATGGCCCGCGCATGCATCCGGCCGACGGTCGGGTGGTGTCGAACTTCATCATGCAAGCACTCAAGGGCGAGCCCATCACCCTCTATGGAACAGGTTTGCAAACCCGATCTTTTTGTTATGTGGATGACTTGATCGACGCGTTCTTAGCCTTCATGAAAACGCCAGATGTCATTGGCCCTATAAACTTGGGCAATCCCAGCGAATTTACCATTAAAGAACTGGCCGAACAGGTGATCCGCCTGACTCACTCGAAATCCACGTTGACCTTTAAAGATCTGCCGACCGACGACCCCATGCAACGATGCCCCGACATCACCCAGGCGCGTCATGTTTTGAAGTGGGAGCCTTCGGTGAAGCTGGAAGATGGTTTGAAAAAAACCATCGAATATTTCCGCGCCTTAACACGCTAAACTGCCCCGCACCAAGGCAAGTTTACCGTGCGGTGGATCAAATCAGATTGTGCTTGGAAACTTTGTTGATGCTGCGTTCGAGGCGCAGATCGTTTTCCACCAGATCGCTCAACAGCAGCACCAGCTCTTGGCCGATGACGTCACTGAAATCGGCGTTCCCAACGCCCGCGGAACTATCGAGACAGCGTGCCTTCAAATAACGCGCCCGTTCGACAAATGCATCATGCAGCAACCGCCCGCCCGCTACGCTCGACAACCCTACGCCTAGGGCGATGCTTTCTTCGCTGATAAAGTGATCGCGAATCTGATGGATCAGTTCATTCAGCAAATGCGCGCTATGCTGAAGATCGTCACGACCCAGCGCCAACTCGATGCGCTCAAGCTGCGCGGACAAGCTCCGATGGGCAAGCACCGACTCTTCGGCGACAAGCTTGGCGGCGGATGGTTCAGATTGTGTAGATTTTCTGGACATAAGGATATTCCATCACTTCCGTCTACAGCAACTCTATCTATGTACCGATTAACACATTTACTCGCCAAACGCACAAAATATCCGCCCGTTGCGCGCATTTAAGCAATCGGTTGCGCTTAAGAAAGTGCTAAATTTTACGGTTCCATCTAAAAAATGCCTATAAAACAAACCGTTACGTTTTTACACATGGTGACTCAACGTTCGCCGTGCAAGAGCTTGGCGAGCGCGCCCGATCGGGGTACAAGAGTTGAGCGACTTAGGCCTTTTCAGGCCCGGCGCACGTTTTGGGCCGAATACTGGCTGAATACTGGCCAAATACGGGGGGTTGGAAGTTATTATGGGCGAGATTTCCCGCCTAGCTGCACTGGTCGACACCTTAGGCGGTGCGCGTGTGCTCACCGTGGGCGACGTCATGCTGGACCGCTATGTAACCGGCCAAGTCGACCGTATTTCCCCCGAAGCGCCGATCCCTGTGCTGCGCATCACCGCCGAACGCGTCATGCTCGGTGGCGCGGGCAACGTCGCGGCGAATTTGGCGGCGCTCGGTGGCAGCGGACCGTTTGTCGCCGCGATTGGCGACGATGGCGCGGGCAATGAAGTCAAACGCCTGCTGAACGACCTACAGACCATCACGCCATCGCTGGCCGTCGATGCCGGACGGCGTACCACGCAAAAAACCCGCTTCGTCGGCGGGGCCCAACAATTGATGCGCGCCGATATCGAAAGCGATACGCCCTTGAGCGGCGACGCTTTGACCGAAGTTTTGGATTTTGCCTCTGCGGCAGTGAATCAAGATTTGGTGGTGGTGCTTTCCGATTATGGCAAGGGCGTTTTGACGCCCGCCGTCGTCGACAGCGTGATCAAAGCCGCGCACCAGGCCGGAGCCTTTGTCATCGTTGATCCCAAGGGCCACAACTACGCCCGCTACAAGGGCGCCGACATCGTCACGCCCAATAAAAAAGAACTGCATGAAGCCACCAACATGCCCGTCGCCACCGACGCCGACGTGATCGCCGCCTGCGCGCACTTGATCGCAAGCTGTGAATTGGGCGGCGTGCTGGCCACGCGCAGCGCCGAGGGCATGACGCTGGTGATCAAGGATGAAGCGCCTCGCCACTTCAAGGCCGAAGCGCGTGAAGTGTTCGATGTTTCCGGCGCGGGCGACACCGTCGTCGCAACGCTGGCATTATCGATGGCGGCGGGGGCCGATCCTTATGAAGCGGCACATCTGGCCAATATCGCGGCGGGCATCGTGGTCGGCAAATCCGGCACCGCGACGCTCAGCGCCGAAGAATTGGCTCATGCCGTGCACCATCAGGAAATGAACCAAGCGGAAGCCAAGCTAAAAGGTTTGGATCACGCCGAAACGATTACCGCCAAATGGCGCGCGCGCGGCTTGAAGGTCGGATTCACCAACGGCTGTTTTGATCTGCTGCACCCCGGTCACATTTCACTCCTAACCCAAGCGCGTGGCGCGTGCGACCGGCTGGTGGTGGGTTTGAACTCCGACGCTTCCGTCAGCCGCTTGAAGGGCCCGTCGCGCCCAGTGCAATCGGAATCTTCGCGCGCCGCCGTGTTGGGTGCGCTGTCCGCCGTGGACATGGTGGTCATCTTTAACGAGGACACGCCGCTGCGCTTGATCGAAACGCTGCGCCCCGACGTATTGGTCAAGGGCGCAGACTACACCATCGAAACCGTCGTCGGCGCAGACGTCGTGCTGGCTTATGGCGGGCAAGTGGTGCTGGCGGATTTAGCCGAGGGACATTCCACCACCAACACCATCAATCGCCTAAAATCCTGACTGAGACTTAATCCACCAGAAACAACTAAGCGCGAGCTCCCCCATGCGTTTCAAACCCCGCAGCGTGCGCACCACCGCGTTGATCATCGCGCTGGTGGCCACGGGTCCGTTATCCACCGATATGTACCTGCCCGCGTTGCCGGAAATCCGCTTGGCGTTCAACGTCGACACCGCCGCCGTGCAAATGACGCTGTCGCTGTTTTTGCTTGGGCTGGCCATCGCGCAGCTGATCTTGGGCCCGCTGTCGGATCGCTTCGGTCGCCGCCCGGTGCTGATCGGCGGCATGGCGTTTTACGCCGTGGCATCCATCGCCTGCGTCTTTGCGCCCACCATCGAATGGCTGATGGCGGCGCGGTTTGTTCAGGCCATGGGGGTATGCGCGGGCGGCGTGGTGGGGCGCGCGGTGGTGCGTGACATTCATGGCCGTACTGAATCGGCGCGCATGATGTCGCACATTTCTACCGCCATCGCCGTAGCACCCTTGATCGCACCCTTGGTCGGCGGACACCTAACGGTCAACTTCGGCTGGACCAGCATATTTTGGGCCATGGCGGCGATTGGCGTGTTTCTATTCGCGTTCGCCGCCCTATCGCTGCCCGAGACCAATGCCGAACCGATGGCCAATGCGCTCAACCCCAAACGGTTTTTGATCAATTACCGCACCCTGCTGTGCAGCGCCAATTTTCGCGCTTTTTTGTTTGCCGGGGCGTTTTGTTTTTCAGGATTATTTGCGTTCATTTCCGGGGCCAGTTTTGTGCTGATCGAAACGCTGGGCATGGCCCCCGACCACTTTGCCTTCGCTTTCGCCTTTATCGTAATTGGTTTTATGATCGGCAGCCAAATCGGCGGGCGCTGGGTCAAACGTTTGGGCGTCGAACGTCTAGTGAAGTTGGGCGGGCGTTTGGCCATGGCTTCGGGTCTGCTGGCGCTGGCGCTCAATCTGATGGGGCCGGTGAGCATTTTCACCGTCATCATGCCGATGACTTTTTATCTGGTCAGCGTCGGCCTGTTGCTGCCCAACGCCACGGCGGGCGCCATCGCACCCTATCCCACCATGGCCGGGGCGGCGTCGGCGCTGATGGGTTTTGTGCAGATGGCGATGGCAGCGGGGGCGGGCGCATGGGTCGGCCACATCCACGACGGCACGCCGTTGCCGATGTTTGGCGTGCTGGCGCTGGGTGGAACCTTGGCGTGGTTTTTCGCCCGCCAAACAAAGCCCGACGAAGCCTAATTGCCGCACCCTAATTTCCAAACAAGGAATCAATCATCTTTTTAAAGAAGGATTCCGTGGCATTGGGTGCATCTTCAATAACGGACTCGTTCGCGTCGCCCGGCACGGTTCCATCCGGCAACGCACGCACCGGCATACCCGCCGTGGCGGCGCTCATAAAATCTTTCCACACCATCGCGGGCAGGGTGCCGCCGGTCACGTTTTTCATCGGCTTGCCGTCGTCGTTGCCCATCCACACCGCCGCGATCAAATCCGCCGTATAACCGACGAACCACGCATCACGGTAATCTTGCGAGGTACCGGTCTTGCCCGCCGCCGGTCGCGCAAGACGCGCGACGCTGCCGGTGCCAAATTCGCTGTCGATGACCTCCGCCAGCATGGCGTTCATGGCTCCGCTATAACCCGCCTCAATGACCCGCCCCGGCCCGCCGCCGGTGCGCACATAAATCGGCTTGCCCGTCGTATCTTGGATTTCTGAAATGGCATAGGGCCACACACCCAATCCCCCGGTGGCAAAGACGCCGTAGGCCGCGCACAATTCCAATACGCTCACTTCGCTGCTGCCCAACGCCAGCGAGGGTGAGCCGGTCAGCTCTGCGGTGATGCCCAGCCTTTTTGCCATCGCCTGCACGTTCGCCCGGCCCGCTCTTTCCGAAACCTTGACGGCAATGGTATTGATCGAACGCGCCATGGCTTCCTTGAGCGTCATCTGACCCAAATATTCGTTCTTAAAATTTTTAGGCGACCATTTTTCCACCGTCAGCGGTTCATCCACCATCGTTGAGTTTGGCGTCAGACCCGCCTCGAACCCGGCCAGATAGACGATGGGTTTGAACGCCGAACCCGGTTGGCGTTTGGCCTGCACCGCACGATTGAACGCGCCGGGTGAATACGAAGCGCCGCCGACCAAGGCCCGCACCGCGCCATCGGGTGCCAGCGCCACCAGCGCAATCTCAGCCGCGCCGCGCTGTTGCGCCACGCCACCCGGTTTCATCATGGTTTTAACCGCCGCCTCGGCCTTAGCCTGCATGGCGGAGTCAATCGTCACGATGACATTCATGTCTTGGTTCAACGCGACGTAATCGCCCACCTGTTCGAACACCCAGTCGGCTAAATGTTGTGCGATGGGTGCTGCGTGACTGATCTTCGATTTCCACCACACCTTAGGACGCACAATCGCCTGCATATCGGCGGCGCTGAGATAACCCGCCGCGACCATGTTGCCGAGCACCACCTCGGTGCGCCGCCGCGACAGTTTTGGATTGATGAACGGATTGTAGCGGTTGGGCCCTTTGAGCATGCCCGCCAACACCGCCGACTGATAAACGTTGAGCCGCGTCGCAGGAATGGAAAAATAATAGCGCGCGGCGGCATCCACGCCATAGGCACCCTGGCCGAAATACACCCGGTTCAAATAAATGGTGAAGATCTGATCCTTGGTGAATTTGGCTTCCAGCCACAGCGCCAGCAGCACCTCTTGCAGCTTGCGCCGGAGTGTGCGTTCGGGCGCTAAAAATAGATTTTTGGCCGCCTGCTGGGTGATGGTCGAGCCGCCTTGCACGATCCCGCCCGCCTGCACGTTGGCGACCATGGCGCGCGCGATGCCGATGAGGTCAAGGCCGAAGTGATCGTAAAAACGCCGGTCTTCGGTGGCGAGAATGGCGTGCGGTAGGGCTGGCGGCAGATCCTTGAGCAATACCGGCGCGCCGTAAAGATCGCCGCGCCTTGCAATCTCGATGCCCTGTTGCGTGACGATGCGTACGGCGGGTTTGCGTTCGGCCTGAATGGCTTGGTCGGCGTCGGGCAAATCCCACGCGACCCATACGAACGTGAGGCCGAGCACGACCGAGCCCCACACGCCCAGTACCACCATCCAATAGATGAAACGCGGCCAACGTTTGCGCCTTGTCGGCGATGCCTTGCGCGGCGCGGCATTTTGCGCGTCGTCTTCCATAAACGAGGCATCTTTTTCAGCTTGGGATCGGGCTCTTTTCATAGCCGATCATCACACATCCAAATTCGCCACCTTCAATGCGTTTTCCTGGATGAAGTCGCGGCGCGGTTCGACCAGATCGCCCATCAGCGTGGTAAACACCTCATCGGCATTTTCGATGTGATCGACCTTAACCTGCAGCAAGATGCGCGCGTTGGGATCAAGCGTCGTTTCCCACAGCTGGCCGGGATTCATTTCGCCCAGGCCTTTGTAACGCTGCACGCTCAGGCCCTTGCGGCCCATTTCGGTAATGCGTTCGACCAGACCCACCGGCCCGGCGATAGGGCTATCGACATCCTTGGCTGTCAGCGTGCCGTGTTTGGCGTAGTGCTGTTGCAGATGCGCGGCCATTTGATCCAAACGCCGGGCTTCGGCGGTTTTGATCAGGGCGCTGTCGATGACATGCACTTCGGTCACGCCGCGCAGGGTGCGGGTCAGTTTCAGCCCGCCATCATCCAGCACTTCGCCGCGCCAGCCGCGTTCCAACGGATTTTCCAGCGCATCCATGCGCTTGGCCAGATAACCGCCGACCTCGCCCGCATGCACGGGATCGGTCAACACCTGCACATTGAGCGCGCCCAAAATCGCCGCCTGCTCGACCATGCGCAGCGGCACATGTTTAGCGATGTCCATCAACAGCCCACGCGCGATGCGCGCCTGCTCGACCAAATTGCGCAAGTCTTTGCCGATGATCTGAGCGCCGTTGAAACTGGTGAACACCGTGCCTTCGTCGACGGCGGTGTTGAACAAGTAATCTTCCAGCGCGTGATCGTCCTTCAGATAGACTTCCGAATTGCCGCGTTTAGCGCGATAGAGCGGCGGCTGCGCAATATAAAGATAGCCGCGTTCGATCAATTCCGGCATCTGGCGATAGAAGAACGTCAGCAGCAGGGTGCGGATATGGCTACCGTCCACGTCGGCGTCGGTCATGATGATGATTTTGTGGTAGCGGCATTTGTCGGCGTTAAACTCTTCGCGCCCGATGCCGGTGCCGAGCGCCGTAATCAGCGTGCCGATTTCGGCCGAGCCCAACATTTTATCAAAACGCGCGCGTTCGACGTTGAGGATTTTACCGCGCAGCGGCAAGATCGCCTGATTGGAACGATCGCGGCCCTGTTTGGCGGAACCGCCTGCCGAATCACCTTCGACTAAAAAGACTTCGGATTTAGCCGGGTCGCGTTCTTGGCAATCGGCCAACTTGCCGGGCAACGAGGAAATATCCAACGCCCCCTTGCGCCGGGTCAGTTCACGTGCCTTGCGCGCCGCTTCACGGGCGGCGGCGGCTTCGATGATTTTGCCGATCACCTTGCGCGCTTCACCGGGATGTTCTTCGAACCAACGGTCCAAGCCTTCGCCGACGATGTTTTCTACCACCGGGCGCACTTCGGAACTGACCAGTTTGTCTTTGGTCTGCGACGAGAACTTAGGGTCGGGAACCTTCACCGACAACACACACGTCAGACCTTCACGCGCATCATCGCCGGTGATGCCGACCTTTTCTTTTTTCGCCATGCCCGACTTGGTGAAATATGCATTGATGGTGCGCGTCAGTGCGCCGCGATAACCCGCCAGATGGGTGCCGCCGTCGCGCTGCGGAATGTTGTTGGTGAAACACAGCATTTGTTCGTGATAACTGTCGTTCCACTGCATCGCCATTTCAACGGTGATGCCGTCTTTTTCGCCCATCACCATGATGGTGTCGTCGATCTGCCCGGCCTTGGTGCGGTCCAGATATTTCACGAACGCCTTCAGGCCGCCTTCGTAATGCAGATCAACCTCGACCTTATCGACGTGGCGTTCATCGCTGAGTTTCAGGTGCACGCCGGAATTCAAAAATGCCAATTCGCGCAGGCGGTGTTCCAGCGTCGCAAAATCAAACTCGGTCATGGTGAAGGTGCCAGAGCTGGGATGGAACGTCACGTGCGTGCCGGTATAGGGCTTGCCATTGGTCTTCATCGGTGCCGGACCGACCGTAACCAAATGATCGACCGTATCGCCGTGTTCAAAGCGGCAGAAGTGTTCTTTGCCAGCGCGGAAAATGGTGACTTCCAGCCAATCGGAAAGCGCGTTCACCACCGACACGCCGACCCCATGCAGGCCGCCCGAAACTTTATAAGAGTTTTGATCGAACTTACCGCCCGCATGCAACTGCGTCATAATGACTTCCGCCGCCGACACGCCTTCTTCGGCGTGGATATCGACCGGAATACCGCGCCCGTTGTCGGTAACGGTAACGGAACCATCGGCGTTCAACGCCACCGTGACCAGATCACAATGCCCGGCCAAGGCTTCGTCGATGGCGTTGTCAACCACTTCGTAAACCATGTGATGCAGCCCGGTGCCATCATCGGTATCGCCGATGTACATGCCCGGACGTTTGCGCACGGCTTCCAAACCTTTAAGCACCTTGATCGAATCGGCGCCGTATTCGGCGGGATCACGCTCGCTGCTGGGTTCATCATTGGAAGGGTCGATGGTGTCGCTCATATCCGTTACCTTTAATCCACTTGCACGACGCTGCCCGCGTCTACTTCATAAAATTGCGCCCGGCCTTTTAACGACGCAAACAAGCCCGCATCGGTGCCGGTGAACCACGTCTGACAGCCGAGATTCACGACCTGCGCGAACAACGCTTCACGATGTTTGACGTCTAGGTGCGCGGCCACTTCATCGAGCAGCAGCACCGGCATGCGGCCTTCGTCCCGCGCGCTCAAGCCCGCTGCCGCCAAAACCAGACCCACCAACAGCATCTTTTGTTCGCCGGTCGAACACTGCTCGGCTTCCATATCTTTAACCGCGTGTGTCACCAGTAAATCGCTTTGATGCGGCAAGCGGCCCTTGATGCCGCCGCCGACACAGCCCGCTTCGGCATCCCGCGCGCGTGACGTTTTAAGCGCTGAGCGCAATTGGTCTTCGACCTCAAGCGCCGGACGGTGAGTCAAACCCTGTTCCGCCAGCCCATCGATGACAAGCCGCGAGGCGGGAAACGGGCCGACCATATTTTCACACACCGCCGCCAAACGCTGAGCCACGTCAAGCCTAGCCGCCGCAACCGCCATGCCGCGCGTGGCCATGGTATCTTCCAAGGCGCTCAGCCAGGCATCGTCGAACTTGCCTTCGCCGAGCAGCTTGGCGCGTTCGCGCATGGCGTGGGTATAAGCCGTAATGCGCCCCGCGTGGGCCGGGTCGAAACTGAACACCAAACGATCCAAAAAGCGCCGCCGTTCCTGACTGCCGTCCAAAAACAAGCGGTCCATCTGCGGCGTCAGCCAATGCGCCGCGAAATGCTGCGACAGGCTGGCCAGCGCGCGCTCCGCCATGCCGTCCACATGCACCTGGCGTTTGCTTGCGTGCAAATTTTCCAACCCGGTGCCCAACTGCACGGGAACCTGACCATCATCGACAATAGCCGCCACCGCCCACGGGCAACCCAACACGTCGCCCAAATCGCGGCGGCTGATGTCGCCCAAACGGGCGCGCCGCAAACCGCTGCCGGGGCTAAGAAACGACAGCGCTTCCAACACGTTGGTCTTGCCCGCGCCATTGGCCCCGGTCAGCACCACGGGAGCAAGACCCGGCTCAAGACGCGCATGGGCGTAATTGCGAAAATTAGTGAGCGTCAAGCGGGTCACGCTTAAGCGCGAAACCGCGCGTTGCGCTGCGAGCGTCGAGTCAAAATCGGCAGGTGCGATGGCGTGTGTCACGTCCGCTCGAAATCCTATCAAAGCCTAAATTCAGCCCACCCAGACGCCGATAGCGCCCATCAAACCCGCCCGTCAAACTCGCATAGGCATCAGCACGTACAGCGCGTTGTCGTCGCCGTCTTCGCGGATAATGGTGGGCGCCGCCGCGTCGGACAGCGACAGCGTGATGGCGTCGCCCTTAACTTGGCGCATCACTTCCAACAGGTACGCCGCATTAAAGCCGATTTCCAGACGGTCGCCGGAATATTCGGTTTCCAACTCGTCGGTGGCGGAACCACTGTCGGGGCTGGAGGCGGACAACACCAACGAATTGCCGTCCATGGTCAGCTTCACCGCGCGGGATTTTTCCGTCGAGATGGCGGAAACGCGATCCACCGCATCGGCCAGCGCCTTGCATCCGACTTTCAGCGTTTTGTCGTTGCTCTGCGGGATGACGCGCTCGTAATCGGGGAAGGTGCCATCGATCAGCTTGGACGTCAGCACCACGCCGTCAAACGAGAACTGGATTTTGGCTTCCGACAGCGAGACTTGAATTTCGCCTTCGGTTTCTTCGATCAGTTTATGCAATTCCGCCACGGTCTTGCGCGGCACGATCACGCCGGGCATGGATCCAGCGCCATCCGGCAGATCGGTTTCCGCACTGGCCAGACGATGGCCGTCGGTCGCCACCGCGCGCAGCACCGGGCCGGAAGCGCCATCGGCGGCGTGCAAATAAATACCGTTCAGATAATAACGGGTCTCTTCGGTGGAAATGGCAAAACGAGTTTTGTCGATCAAATCTTTCAGCTGCGTTGCGGCGAGCGTGAAGTTCACCGGCAGATCGCCACCCGACATGACGGGAAATTCAGCCGCCGGCAAACACGACAGCGTGAAGCGCGAACGCCCCGAACGCAGCACCATCTGACCGTCGCCCGAAGTAGCGTCCAATTCGACGTCTGCGCCATCGGGCAGTTTTTTAACGATTTCATAAAGCATGTGCGCGGGCGCGGTGGTGACACCGGGTTCCGACACCTTCGCCGCCGTGGCGTCGACGATATCTAAATCCATGTCGGTCGCATTGAGATGAACCCGGCCATCCTTGGCGTCGAGTTTTACGTTGGACAAAATGGGAATGGTATTGCGACGTTCAACGACGTTTTGCACATGCCCCAGGGATTTCAGCAGGGCCGCCCTCTCGATAATCAGCTTCATATCATATCCAACGTTAAGGGTCTCAAATACGAATTGCGCACGAACTTACGGACAGGCCCTCAGGTTCCTTGATCAAGCTCCCAATGCCCCCACTCAGGCCCCTTCAAGCACGCGGCGAACGCGCGCCGAAAAGGGAAGTCATTATAACAAAGAGACCCTAAATCCGAAGTCTTTTCTAGGGCCGAAAATGCCCTCAAAACATATTGTTTTACAATGGGTTATAGGCCGCACCCCGAGCCACGCCTAAGGCTGTGCATAAACGCCTGAAAAATTGCGAACAAGAGCGATTCGCCGTCGCCGCCCGCCATCCGTCACGAGGACGCAAAAACAACCGCCCCCAAACCGAAAGGTCAGGGGGCGGCGGTGATAACGCTATCGCTGAATTGAAGTCGTATCAACCTTCAAGCATGCGGCGCAGCAGTTCCACGTCCTCGGCGAAGGTGGCGTCGCGTTCGCGCAACTCATCGACCTTTTTCACCGCGTGCATGACGGTAGTGTGATCGCGACCGCCGAACTTGCGGCCGATTTCCGGCAACGAGCGCGAGGTCAATTGTTTGGCCAGATACATAGCGACCTGACGCGGACGCGCCACCGAACGCGCGCGGCGCGCGGAGTGCATATCGGAGGTGCGGATATTGAAGTGTGCGGCGACTTTTTTCTGAATTTCTTCGATGGTCACGCGGCGGTCATGGGCGCGGATCAAATCGTGCAGCACGTCCTGCGCACTTTCCAAGGTGATGTCGCGGCCCACCAACGACGCATGGGCGGCGACACGGTTCAGCGCCCCTTCCAATTCACGAACGTTCGACGTGATCTTGTGCGCCAAAAATTCCAACACCTTGGGCGGCACATCGGCGTTCATGCGTTCCGATTTGGTCTGCAAAATGCCCAAGCGCAATTCATAAGTGGTGGAATGCAGATCGGCTACCAGACCGCAATTCAAGCGCGATTTCAAGCGCTCTTCCATGCCTTCCAAATCCGATGGGGATTTGTCGGCGGAAATGACGATTTGTCGGCCCTGGTCCACTAGGGCATTGAAAGTATGGAAGAATTCTTCCTGAGTGGAGTCCTTGCCGGAAATGAACTGCACGTCGTCGATCATCAACACATCGACGTTGCGGAACTGATCTTTAAAATCGACCGTGTTCTGTTCGCGCAACGCGCGGATAAACCGGTACATGAATTTTTCCGCCGACATATAGATGACCGTGCGATTGGGATCGATGGTGCGGATCTGCCACGCGATCGCATGCATCAAGTGGGTCTTGCCCAGCCCCACGCCGCCGTACAAAAACAGCGGGTTGAACTGCATCTCGGTGCTTTCGGCAACACGTTTGGCGGCAGCGTGCGCAAATTCATTAGGCTTGCCGACCACAAAATTGTCAAAGGTATACCGCGGATCCAACGGCGCGCTGATTTCAAGCGCAGCGCCATTTGCCGACAATGGGGCCGATTGCATCGCCGTTAAGCCGGCGCGGCTGGCCGGAACGCGGGTGCGGGCCTGGGTCAGCAGCGGCGCGGACGACGCGCCCGAAGCGGAACCGTCAACCGTGGCGGATACGCCCGAATTTTTACCCGTGTTTTTGTCCAGCGTCTTAGCCGCAGATTTTCCATCCTGCTGGCCGTAATCGGCCTGCACAAAAATCTCCACCCCGCGGACCGCAGCGTTCAGGCTGCTCCACAGTTCGCTCAGACGGTCGACGTAATGGGCCACCACCCAATCTTTCATAAACCGGGTCGGCACGGAAATGCGCACTTGACCATCCGTTATCTCACGCACGGTCATGGGTTTCAGCCAGCTTTGAAACGCGGCCTCGCCGATTTCATCGCGCAGGCTGGCCAGCACATCGTTCCACTGATCCACCGCCATGGTGTCGTTAATCCCCGCGGTCATGCGAAATTCCCCTGCAACGGACGATTGAATGCGTGATCATTAAAGGACCGCATCCGGTCCGCCATAAACCGACTGCACAAAACGACCGAATGGAGTTGTATCCGTGCGCCTGATTTTGATGGGTGTATATGCCATGTTCTTTTTTTAATTTGCAACGCTTTGTGCCTTCTAAATCGTTCGCGGTTGCCCGCAGTCGCCATGGTTGGCATTCCGAAATCAAAAAATTTACCTGCCGGCCCCCCGGGTCAACCGAGAAAAACCAGCTCACCTCCTCAAGAAGGCACATTCGCGTTTTATTATTTATTGACTGTCGAGCGTGATGTTAAATTGAATTTCGCAGTCATTCTTGCCCCATCCTCTTGTCCTTCATTGCGCAAGAGGTGCGGTTCAAAAATCGTTCCCTTTTTTCTTTGAGAGTACTTTACGAAATTGTGTCGCCAGCCCTCCCCGACCGATCGACGAGGGTGATCTTAGAGACCCGTTCCGACTCTTTCAACAAGACCGTAAGGGGAACAGTCGAAAAAATTAACTTGACTCACGATGCCCCCAACATTCCATCCACGCTATTCACAGGGCTGCGAAAAACTCAAGCAAACTGCGGCCTGCGCCTGTGCATAAGTTTGTGCTTGGCCACAGCCCAATTCGTCACACCAGCACTTGTGTCTATCGACGATCATCAATACTAGACGCAATTTTTCGCTGCACCCAATGCCTCTCAAAATCGATTGTCGGATCAGCATTCGCTCATCTTGAACAAACGGTCGAACAAACGAAAGGCCGCGCTTCGATTAAGAAACGCGGCCTTAAATTCGTAACGCACAAAACGCTAAAAGCGTTTGCGATTATGCGCCGATGCGGGTGATCGCCGTCGACAAACGCGACAGTTTGCGCGACATGGTATTTTTATGCACCACACCCAGCTGCGCACCGCGCATCATTTCGGGTTCCGCCGCCTTAAAGGCGCTAACCGCAGCAACCTTGTCGCCGGTGGCGATGGCAGCTTCGACCTTCTTAATGAAGGTGCGGATGCGGGAACGGCGCGCGCCATTGACTTCGGTGCGGGACGCCGTTTGGCGGATACGTTTTTCAGCAGACTTATGATTAGCCATTTTCTCTTCAACCTTTGCGTTGAACACAGTTCCAACGGAAGCGCGGGTTATAAAGGGCTCTAGGCCACCCGTCAACCCCTTAAGGCGCATGATTTTCAGCGTGCCTTAAAGGCCTTATTCGTTCTTAAAAACGGGTTTGCGCTTTTCGATAAACGCCGCCATGCCTTCTTTTTGGTCCGCCGTGGCAAAAACCGCCTGAAACAGGCGGCGCTCGAACCGCAAACCTTCGCCCAACGGCAGCTCAAAGGCCCGGTTTACCGCCTCTTTGGCCATCAAAACGCTAGGCCTGGAAAAACTGGCGACGGTGCGCGCCATTTCCAGCGCCTCATCGACCAAAAGATCGTCTGCATCAACGATGCGCGAGACCAAACCAGCGCGTTCGGCCTCTTCGGCATCCATCAAACGCCCGGTCAAGATCATATCCATGGCCTTAGCCTTGCCCACCGCGCGGGTCAGGCGTTGCGTGCCGCCGATGCCGGGTAAAATACCCAGCGTAATTTCAGGCTGACCGAATTTGGCATTTTCGGCGCAAATAATGATGTCGCACATCATCGCCAATTCACAGCCCCCGCCCAACGCATAACCCGCGACGGCGGCGATCACCGGCTTTTTGCACGTCGCCACACATTCCCACGGACCCGAAATAAAATCGTCCACGTAAGTGCGCGGGAACGTCTTGTCCGCCATTTCTTTAATGTCGGCGCCTGCGGCAAAGGCTTTTTCAGAACCGGTGATGACGATGCAGCCCACCTTGGAGTCCGCCTCAAAACCATCCAGCGCGTGCACCAGTTCCGCCATCAATTGGCTGTTGAGCGCATTGAGCGCCTCAGGCCGATTTAATGTCACCAGCCCAACGCCGCCTTCGAGCGTTTCGGCGATGATGGTTGCATAGTCCATGACCGATTTATCCTTTATTAATCTGCAGGCGCTACCGAGAAGCGCACGCTCAAAACACCGCCGTCTTTGACAAAGATCAAATCCAGCGTTTCACCCTCACGCACAAACCGCGTTTTGCTTTGTGCGCTCCAGCCCAGTTGCGGCAAGGTCTCGGCGTAAAAACCCGTGACCGCGCTTTCGCTCAAAGCCTGAGAAGTGCTGCGGGCCGTGGCTTCGACGATGCGTCCCTGAGGGGTGGCGAACTCAACCCCTTCGCCCACCTCTACCAAGCCGCTCATCAACGGCAGATCATCAATGACGCTGACAAACCGCGATACATCTTGCGCCGCCGCCGAGCCCGCAAAGGCCGTCAACATGAACAGCGCCAAAAGCGCAGACCGCAGGGCATTCAAAACCATGATGGAACACCTTATCACCGACGTATTATTTTTGCTTGCGGGGACAATAATATGTGGAACGCCCCCCCTGTTCCAAGCGCTGTATGCCGTGCGTGCGAGAAATTTCACAATCGCAGCCGGGGCACGCCTCACCCGCACGCCCATAGACGCTGAAATTAAATTGAAAATAACCCAAGCCCCCGTCGGGGGTGCGGTGATCGCGCAACGTCGAGCCACCCGCATCGATGGCGGCGCGCAACACCGCCTTAATGGCGTCGGCCAGTTTTTCCGCGCGCCCGCCCTGCACCGTCGCCGCCGTGCGTTTGGGCGAGATTCCGGCGCGAAACAAGGCCTCGGAGGCGTAGATGTTGCCCACCCCGGCCACCACGTGAGCGTCCATGATGGCTTGTTTGACCGCCACACGCTTACCCTTCAACGCCGCCGCCAAAACCGGGCCGTTAAATTCATTGCCCAACGGCTCGGGGCCGATGGCTTTTAACAAGGCGTGATCCGCCAAGCCTTGGGCCGGACACAGATCCATCAGACCAAACCGCCGGGGATCGGTGAACACCACCGAAACGCCCGACGCCACATCGAAGCGCACATGATCGTGTTTGCCCGGTTTTGGCACGGTTTCGCCCACTTTATAGATGCGCACCTGTCCCGACATGCCCAAATGCCAGATCAACACATCGTGAACCTCGCCCTTTTGCGTCTCGACAAGCAGGTATTTCGCCCGCCGCCCCACGCGCAAAATCCGCGCTCCTTCAAGGCGTTTGACGAACCCCTTGGGGAACGGTTTGCGCAAATCCTTGCGCCCGATCTGCACAGACGTAAAGGTTTCGCCCTCCAACACGGGGGCGAGACCTCGGCACACGGTTTCGACTTCAGGCAATTCAGGCATGGAAAGAGCCTACACGTTCCGCTATGTTCGCGTCCATGAGCACAAAAACACAGCCCAGCGAAACACCCGAAGCCACCGAAGGCACCACGCATTTCGGTTTTAAGACCGTGCGCGAAGACGAAAAGGTCGAATTGGTGCGCGGCGTGTTCGATTCCGTGGCGTCAAAATACGATTTAATGAACGACATGATGAGCTTAGGCATTCATCGGGCGTGGAAAAACCGCCTGATGTCGCGCCTGCGCCCGCACGCCGGGCAAAAGCTGCTCGACGTCGGCGGCGGCACCGGCGACATCGCCTTTAAATATCTGGAGCACGGCGGCGACGATGTCACGGTGTTCGACATCAATGCCGAAATGCTGGCCGTGGGCCGTGACCGCGCCATCGACAAAGGGGTGCTGAACGGCATTCACTGGATGCAGGGCAACGCCGAAGAACTGCCGTTCGCCGATGCCACGTTCGACGCCTACACCATCGCCTTTTGCATCCGCAACGTCACCCATATCGACCGGGCGCTAAAAGAAGCGCGGCGCGTACTGAAACCGGGCGGGCATTTTTTGTGCCTGGAATTTTCCAAGGTGGTGCAGCCGGGCCTTTCGCAAATTTACGACACCTATTCGTTTTCCATTTTGCCCAAATTGGGCGAGCTCATCGCCAATGATCGCCCCTCATACCAATACTTAGCCGAATCCATCCGTCGTTTCCCTAATCAAGAAACCTTCAAGGCGATGATCGAGGATGCGGGCTTGGATCAGGTCAACTATGAAAACCTCACCGGCGGCGTCGCCTGCATTCACAGCGCCTGGCGCACGTAACCCTTATATATAAAGAGATCGCTCGTGGAATCGCTTCGCCACATCCTTCGCCTGCTGACCATTGCACGCACCTTAGCGCGCCACGATGCTTTGTTCATCTTGGAACGTCTGAGGCTGGCGCCGGGCATCGTGATGCTGGCCAAGCTGGTTTCCAATCGCAACTCGAAGGGTCGCCCCGGGCAACGTCTGGCGCGCGCGCTCCAAGACATGGGGCCGAGTTTCATCAAGGTGGGGCAGATGCTTTCCACACGCTCGGATTTGCTGGGCGAAGAAATGGCCGCCGACCTTTCGCACCTTCAAGACAAACTCCCCCCGTTTCCCACCGCGCTGGCCCGCGCTGCCATCGAGGCTGAATTCGGCAAGCCCATCAATGCGCTGTTTTCACACTTCGACGACGAATCTGTCGCCGCCGCCTCCATCGCCCAGGTGCATTTCGCCATCACCGCCGACGGTCAAGAAGTCGCGGTTAAGGTGCTGCGTCCGGGCATCGAAGACGCGTTCAAAGGCGATCTGGAACTGTTTTTCTGGGCGGCGCAACTGTTGGAGCGCACGCGCCCGGAACTGCGCCGCTTAAAGCCGGTCGAAAGTGTGCGCACGATGGCGCGCTCGGTCGAAATGGAAATGGATTTGCGTTTTGAGGCCGCCGCCGCCGATGAACTGCGCGACAATTTCACCGGCAATGCGGATGTATTTGTGCCGCGCATCGATTGGCTGCGCACCGGGCAACGCGTGCTCAGCACCGAACGGGTGCATGGCATTCCCTTTTCTGATGTGGATGCGATCATCAACGCCGGGCATGATCCTTATGCGGTGCTGAAAAAAACCGCCGAGACGTTTTTTTATCAAGCCTTTCGCGATGGACTGTTCCACGGCGATTTGCATCCGGGCAATCTGTTTGTGCTGCCCTCTGGCGCGATCGGCATCGTCGATTTCGGCATCATGGGGCGATTGGACCGCAACTCGCGCAAACATCTGGCCGAGCTGCTGATGGGCTTTTTGACCCGCGATTATCGCCGCGCCGCCGAAGTGCATTTCGAAGCGGGCTGGATTCCAGCCAACCAATCGGTGGACGAGTTTACCCAGGCGTGCCGTTCCATCGCCGAGCCGATCTTGGACCGTCCGCAAAATGAAATATCCATCGCCCGCCTGCTGGGCCAATTGTTCCAGATCACCCAGACGTTTGAAATGGAAACCCAGCCGCAGCTATTGCTGCTGCAAAAAACCATGCTGGTGGCCGAAGGCACGGGCCGAAACTTGGCCCCCGACGCCAACATGTGGTTGATCGCCCGCCCGCTGATCGAAGAATGGATGCGCGCGAACCTAGGTCCCGAAGCGCGTGTTAAAGACGCCTTGGCGCAAACCCTGGACGCCTTGCGCAAAATACCCGCCGTGGTGCATGGCCTGGAAAGCGCGCTCAGCCAATTCGACGAACGGGGCCTAAAACTGCACCCCGACACGGTGCGTCAATTGCGCGGCGACCGGCAGCACAAAGGCGGCTCGACCCTGTTGCTTGCCGGGGTGGTCGGCGTCCTTGCGGTGGCCGTGGTTATAACCGCGCTGGTAGCCGTTTTATAAAACCGCCTTCGTCATACCCGCATATTTTGTGGGGCCTATTCCCCCCAAATTTCCATTTGTTTGACAATGAGATCAATCAACACTTGCCCCATGGAAAATGTACGGCTAGTGTATCACACCAATTTTTCGTTATTCTTAGGCGTCAGCCCTTATGTTAAACGCAAAACGCGTGTTGTTGATCGTCACGGGCGGCATTGCCGCCTATAAGACGCCCGAACTGGTGCGCCAGCTGAAAAAAGCAGGGGCGAGCGTATCTTGCGTCGTCACCCAGGCCGCCCAGCAGTTCGTCACGCCGCTCACCCTGCAAAGCCTATCCGGCGACAAAGTCTATTCGGACCTGTTTTCGCTGACGGACGAACATGAAATGGGCCATATCGAACTGTCGCGTCAGGCCGATATCGTCATCGTCGCCCCCGCCACCGCCAACATGCTGGCCAAGATGGCCCAAGGCTTGGCCGATGATCTGGCGGGCACGCTGTTGCTTGCCACCGACAAACCGGTGCTGGTGGCGCCCGCCATGAATGTGCGCATGTGGGAGCACGCCGCCACCCGCGATAATGTGGCAATGCTGAAAAAACGCGCCATTGTCTTTATCGGCCCCGACGAAGGCGAGATGGCGTGTGGCGAATGGGGCGAAGGGCGCATGTCCGAGCCTGAAGAAATCGTCGCCGCAATCGCCGCCTTTTTGGATGCCGAAGCGCCCTTAAAGGGCAAACGCGCCATCGTCACCAGCGGCCCCACCGTCGAGCCCATTGATCCGGTGCGTTATATCGCCAACCGCTCCAGCGGCAAACAGGGCCACGCCATCGCCGCCGCGCTGAAAGATTTGGGCTGCGCCGTCATCTTGGTCAGCGGTCCCACCCATCAGCCCGACCCATTGGGCGTGCAGACGGTCCACGTGGAAAGTGCGCGCGATATGTTGGCCGCCGTCGAAACCGCCTTTCCCGCCGATATCTTTATCGCCGCCGCCGCCGTGGCCGATTGGCGGGTAGACCTGCAAGCCCCGCAAAAAATCAAAAAATCCGGCGGGGCGGCTTTGCCCGAAATCAAGTTGGTGGAAAACCCCGACATCTTGGCCGCCGTGTCGAAACCCGGCCCCCGCCGTCCGGCGCTGGTGGTAGGCTTCGCCGCCGAAACCGAAACCGTGATCGAACACGCCCGCGCCAAACTGGCGAAAAAAGGCTGCGACTGGATTTGCGCCAATGACGTATCCGCCGAACGCAAAGCTTTTGGCGGCGACGAAAACACCGTGCATCTGATCACCCGCGCCGGCATCGAAGACTGGCCCAAACAATCCAAAACCGCCGTGGCGCGCAAACTGGCGCGGCGCATCGCCGATCATTTTGCCGCGCAAACCCATGTTTCGGGGAAAACCAGCGCATGACGACAGCCATGGGGCCAAGCGTAACCATCGGCGTGAAACGCCTGGAAAGCGGCAAGGATTTGCCGTTGCCCGCCCATGCCACGGCGCAAAGCGCCGGCGTGGACCTGCTGGCCGCCGTCGCGAATGATTTAGAACTTAAACCCGGCGCACGCGCACTGGTACCCACGGGCTTAAGCATCGAATTGCCCGAAGGTTTCGAGGCCCAGGTGCGCCCGCGTTCCGGTCTGGCGCTCAAACACGGCATCACGGTATTGAACGCGCCTGGCACCATTGACGCCGATTATCGCGGTGAAGTGGGCGTGATCTTGATCAATTTGGGCGACACGGCCTTCACCATCGAGCGCGGCATGCGCATCGCGCAGATGGTGGTGTCGCCGGTTTCCTTTATTCAATGGCTGGAAAGCGAAACCCTTAACCCGTCCGAACGCGGGCACGGGGGATTTGGTTCAACCGGCACCCAAAGCACTCGGCCCAAAGCACTCAGAATGTACGATAGGGACTAAAGTCATGCTGCGTTTATCGAAAAAAATGCTGTTCGCGATTGAGGCGGTACTCGATATCGCCTACCACGCCGGCAGCGAGCCGGTACAAAGCCGGGAAATCACCCGCCGCCAGGACATCCCCCGGCGTTATCTGGAACAAGCCCTACAACAGTTGGTGCGCGAAGACATCTTGATCGGCGTGCGCGGCCCGCGTGGCGGCTACCGCCTAGCGCGCGAACGGCGGCGTATTTCCATCGGCGACATTGTGCGCGCGGTGCGTAAAATGGAAACCGCCGACGATCCGCTGATCGATTCCAAGGGTTCCGACTTGGGCGTCAAGGTCGTGCGTCCGTTATGGCTGGAAATGCAGCAAGAAGTCATGAACCAGCTCGACCACGTCAGCATCGACGAAATGTGCAACCGCGCACACAAAGTCGGCATCGAAAGTGAGGGGCGCAAAAGCCTCGATTTCACCATCTAACCCTCTCATTTAGCCCACCGTCCTTGTTTGACGGCTTAAACCGGGCTAAACCAAAGAAGGGGGAATGTTCATTTTGTGGCAGACAGCGCTGTAGTATTTCGTAAAATACGCAGCACGGCGCAAAATGACCGCCAGGAAGGAAGTAAGACCCATGAGCACCGAAGATTACCCGCGCTGGCGTGGCCGCGTTTATGACAGCATCTTAGACACCATCGGGGCGACGCCTTTGGTGAAGCTATCGCGCTTGGCCGAAGCGGAAGGCGTCAAGGCGGTGTTGATGGGCAAATGCGAATTTTTCAATCCCCTAGCCAGCGTCAAAGACCGCATCGGGCGCGCCATGATCGAAGCCGCCGAAGCCGATGGCCACCTTAAAGCCGGCGACACCTTGGTCGAACCCACCTCGGGCAATACCGGCATCGCGCTGGCGTTCGTGTGCGCGGCGAAGGGCTATAAACTGATTCTCACCATGCCCGAAAGCATGTCCGTCGAACGGCGCAAAATGCTGGCCTTTTTGGGCGCGGAAATCGATTTAACTCCGGCGGCGGCAGGCATGAAAGGCGCGATTGCACGGGCCGAAGAACTGTCTAAAGCCAAAGGGTACGTGATGCTGCAGCAGTTCACCAACCCGGCCAACCCGGCCATCCACAGCACCACCACCGCCGAAGAAATTTGGGAAGACACCCATGGCGAAGTCGACGTGGTGATCAGTGGCGTCGGCACCGGTGGCACCATCACTGGCATCGGTCAGGTGCTTAAAAAACGCAAGCCCTCCATCAAAATGATCGCCGTGGAACCCGAAGACAGCCCGGTGCTATCGGGTGGCGTGCCCGGTCCGCATAAAATCCAGGGCATCGGCGCAGGCTTCGTTCCGGTCATTTTGGACCGCGACCTGATCGACGAAGTCATCCAAATCGGCAACGAAACTGCGTTCGCCACCTCGCGCAAGGTCGCGCGGCTGGAAGGCCTGCCGGTGGGCATTTCATCCGGCGCGGCGCTGGCCACGGCAATCGAAATCGGCCAACGCAAAGACATGGCGGGCAAGACCATCGTCGTCATTTTGCCGTCGTTTGCGGAACGCTATCTGTCCACGGCTCTGTTCGAGGGTTTGGGCCAGGACTGAGGCAAATTTTAAGCGCGTTTTTGGCCGCGCTTTTTGGGCAAGACCATGAGCCTCGATTTTTCAGACGAACAAATCCAGCGTTATGCGCGCCACATCCTGCTGCCCCAGGTGGGCGGGCATGGCCAGGAAAAGCTGCTCAACGCCAAGGTGTTGGTGGTGGGCGCCGGGGGTTTGGGCTCGCCGGTCTTGATGTATTTGGCGGCCGCCGGAGTGGGCACCATCGGCGTCATCGACGACGATCAGGTGGAGCTTTCCAACCTGCAGCGACAAATCGCGCACACCACGCAAAGCGTCGGCGAGCCCAAGGTCGAGAGTGCGGCGCGCACACTCAAAGCCATCAACCCCGATGTCAACGTCATACCCTACAACGACCGCTTCGGCCCCGCCAACGCGCTGGATTTAATCGCTCAGTACGATCTGGTCACCGATGGCTCGGACAATTTCCCCACCCGGTTTTTGGTCAACGATGCGGCTTATTTTGCGCGCCGCCCCTTGGTCACCGGCGCGATCTTGCGCTTCGACGGTCAGGTGGCGACGTTCAAAAACTTCCCCGGCGGCGGCCATGAAGACGGACCGTGTTACCGCTGCATCTTTCGCGAACCGCCGCCACCCGGACAAATCCCGTCTTGTTCCGAGGCCGGGGTGCTGGGCGTGTTGTGCGGCACGGTGGGCTCCTTGCAGGCGACCGAAGTTCTGAAAGAACTGCTCGGCATCGGCGACACCTTATCGGGGGCGTTGCTGGTTTACGATGCGCTGGCGACGCAGTTTCGCCGCATCAAGGTCCGGCGCGATCCAGGCTGCCCGTTGTGCGGCGACGCGCCCACCATCAAAGACCTTTCCATTCACGATCCAAACGCGGAGCTGGGCTGTCGTGGCTGAAGTGATGAACCCCAACCGCCCGGATAAACTTTCCATCGTGGTGTTTGCCGGACAGTTCGACAAAGTCCACTACGCCCTGGTGATGGCGGCGGCGGCGGCGGCCATCGATACCCCAGTGACGCTGCTGTTCACCATGGAAGCGGTACGCAACATCTTGCGTGCGGAAGCGGACGGCACGCCTTCATGGGCCACGCAGACCACCACCATGTGCCTGGAAACCGGCGCGGATATGGACGCAAGTTTTAAGGAAAACGGCGTCGCCGATTTTGAAACCCTGCTGGCGGCGTGCCGCGATTTGGGCGTGCGTTTCTTGGTGTGCGAGATGGGGCTGCGCGCCTTAGGGCTAAGCCGCGACGACATTCGCGCCGATCTGCCCATAGAACTGGGCGGCGTGGTGACGTTCCT
>JANLGW010000115.1 GCA_024653965.1 Rhodospirillales bacterium | reverse complement strand
AGAGCATGGCGCAGTTGACACCGCGATTTTCCACGAACCGTGCGGTGCGGGAATACACCGAACAGCATTACTTGCCGGCTGCGGTAACGTATCATGAGCGCGTTGCCAATAAAGGCGCGGTGGGTAGCAAAATAGTCGATTGGGAACATACTGTGAAAGAAAAATGGGCGGCGCTGCGTTTCGGGGAAGTGAAGTTCGAGACCAGGGGAAATCAGCACGTGTGCGAGGTCCAGGTTTATTTTAACGATTTCGACCCGAAGGCGGCTTGCGTCGAGCTTTACGCCGACGGAGTTAACGGCGGCAGTCCTGTTCGCCAGGGGATGAAGCTCCTTCGCCCATTGGACAACGCGACTGGCGGCTTCGTTTACGGCACAGGAGTCTCTGCGGAGCGTCCTGCATCGGATTATACGGCACGCATTATTCCATCTTGTAACGGCGCCGTGATCCCCCTGGAAAACGCGCACATTTTGTGGCAGCACTGATGGGATTTTGAAAGGTTAAAAAATGCCGAAAAATGATTCCCTTAAAACAAAAAAAATTGTGAAGCGTCGCAAGACCTGCTTGCTGTCGGCGAGGAACTGCTTTTAGAAGATTCACGAACCTATTATTTAAACTTTCGAACCAGCGCTATTCTGCTGTTGAAGGAGACCACATGAAGAAAAAGATCCCGATCACGACGCTGTTTCTGGATATTGGCGGTGTTTTGCTCTCCGATGGATGGGGCCACATATCCCGTAAACTGGCGGTTAAGACTTTCGGTTTGAATCACCAGGAGTTGGAAATGCGGCATAACATGATTTTTGATACGTACGAATTGGGCAAACTTACTATTGATGAATATTTAAACCGTGTGGTATTTTACGAGAAGAGGCCCTTTACTCAAGCCCAGTTTCGGAAATTTATGTTCGCCCAGTCGAAGCCTCATCCGGAAATGATCGCATTGATCCGCCGGCTTAAGGTACGGTACGGGCTGAAGATTTTTGTGGTCAGCAATGAAGCGCGCGAATTGAATGATCATCGTATTCGAAAGTTCAAGCTCAACGGGTTCGTGGATGCTTTTATTTCGTCTT
>JANLGW010000113.1 GCA_024653965.1 Rhodospirillales bacterium | reverse complement strand
CGTCTGAATGCCGGCACCCTTGGGCTGCACCAGATAAAATTGGCGATCGTGGCCGATCACCGGAATGGGGCGTTTCCAGCGCGAAAATACGCGCCGCATACTGACGGAATGATCGATAAACACCTGCCGCTCGCCGGGGTCGTCCGCAAAGAGGATCTCGTAGGCCTTAAGAAATTGATCGATGAAGGTCTGCTCGACCATCGCCATATTGCTAATCATCCAGCAACGATCTTCAAAATTCCAATAATAGGAAAGGCCCAGAATCTCCCCCGCCTTGGTGAAGTAGGGAAAAAATGGGAATGTCCGGCAAGCCAGAGAACGGCTGTCGCGCTCGCAGTTCAAAGCGCCCTTACATTCCACGGCTTTGCAGGAACTGTGCAGCTCATCCGATATTTTGCGCGAGGTGCTGTCGAACGGCTTGAAGCCGCGCCACAGGTTGGAGCGCTGCCTTAAGTGCCGCCATTCCGCAATGTGCATGATCGGAATGGCATTTCGGGTATCGCAGCACACCGGCCCCCCTTCATTGAGGGATGCGCAATGCTGCCCGCAATCCACCTGCGTGACGGGGGCGTCGAAGAAATCGAAAATTCTGTGATAGGTGTCGGGGGTCGCTTCCCGCTTTTTTTTCGTCATTTTCTTGTTTTTTCAAGCCTCGCCAGCCCCCTTGGGGGCCGACGAGTAACTCTGAAACGAATGGTAGCTGGGGGCGGACTTGAACCGCCGACCTCGGCATTATGAGTGCCGCGCTCTAACCAGCTGAGCTACCCAGCCACGGGTGGGCTGGTATTAAGACATCCAAAGCGGGGCGTCAAGGGCGCTTAGGCTGAAATGCGCGCATTTTAGCCCCCCTATCGGGCTAAGACAGAAGGCGGGCGAAACCCTTTGCCAGCAACTCGGTCAGCACGGCCTTAACGTCCCCTTCCACCTTGGCCATCGCCAGCATGGGGAAAGCCGTGATCACCACCTCGGCCATGGCGCGCCCCGTCATGGGGTTTTTCAGCAGCCGCCACAAGGCCGCCGCCATAGGATTGAGGTTATAAATCTGTTCACCGTCGGGGTGTACGAGGAAGATCTCATCACCGACTTCACGAAATTGCGCACCTGGATGACGGCCCACGCGGCTGGTTTCAAAATCGAACAAGACCGGGATCATGCAACCATTTCCTCAAGCAGCGCCACTGCTTCGGGCGCGTCGGCGTATCTCAGTTTAACGCATTTTGCGCCCCGGACCATGGCGTGAAGGCTATCGAGCACAAAAAGCGCATTTTGCGTGCGGCCAAAACTTTGCAATACGCAGGCTTTGAGCACTTCGGCCTCGGTGGCGGGCATGACAACGGGGGCGGCGCCGTCGGAGCGCTCCAGCAGCACCACGCCGACAATAGGCGCACGCGTCCCTAACGGGGCAAGGCGCTGATCGTCCAGATTCACATAACGAAAGCGCGCGCTTTCCGGCCCCGTATGAGACCGCACAAAACCCGCCAGCGCCGCATCCACCCCCTCCGGCAACGGGCGGCGCAAACGCGGCAAAAAACCCGGCGCGATCCCCAACGCCGGTGTTCCGGGAATAATAGGCAACTGATCGTCGGCAAATACCCGATGGCCCGCCTGCGCCAAGGCCACCGTCAGCAGGCTTTTGCCCATGGCGTGGGTGGAGGGAAACACCACCAGCCCTTTGTTTTCACCGTGCCCCATCTCCACCGCCGCCGCGTGCAAGATGGACAAAACCGCCTCGCCGCGCTTGGGTGCGTCTTCGACATAGGCGCGTTCAATGTCCAACAGCAGATCACACACCGCGTCCACCGGGTCGATCAACACCTGGGCTTTGCCCGCCTCGATCCACGGTGAACGACGTTCATATCCCCTGGCACCCAGCGTCAACCGAATGCGCGGCGGACGGTCCGCGCTGGTCCGGGCGGTCGTTTCCCGCAATCGCCAGCCGCGCAGCACTTTTTTCAGCACCCCTGCCAGAGCCTCGGCGCCTTCAAATTCAATAGGGCTTTCAATGCCTTCAAGATGGATTAGCATGGTTCGCGTTTTGTGCTCCAGAACCTGAACAGAACCTGAATGACGACTTCAGTGCCCCTTCAGAAAACTTATGCCACATTGCACACAAGATTACCGCACCGGCATGATCGATCAAAAGATAAACAAAATCGGGAAACGTTAGAGGGCCATGAAGCGTTGCGCTATCATATGGACCTGCATTTAGATGGAGCTGACTTCATGTCCACGAAAGGCAACAAAATGAACCACAAAAAAGCGCTGGCGATGCTGGGCATTGCCGCAGCCGTCGCGTATACCACCCCCACCTTGCTGTCTTTAAACCAAGCCCATGCTTCCGGCGGCAATGGCGGCAATGAAGGTGGTTTTGGCGGTTTTGGCGGATTTTTTGGCGGCGGCGAAGGTGGCGGCGGCCCGGCCGGTTTTGGTTCCGGCGCAGGCGGTTTCATGATTAACGATCAGATCACCGCCAAAGAATGCGGCGACTGTCATCAGCCTTATGGCGCAGACGCCCTGCCGCAGGGCTCGTGGCGTCGCATCATGAGCGGCCTATCCAACCACTTCGGTGAAGATGCATCGCTTGACGACCAAACGCGCGCGCACATCGAAAACTACCTGGTGCGCAACTCCCGTCCGGGAGATGGCCCGCTCCGCATTACCGAGCAAGGCTGGTTCATCAGCGAACACCGCAGCGAGGTTTCGCAGCGCGCCGTTCAACGCGCCGGTTCTATGGCCAACTGCGCGGCCTGCCACCGCCAAAGCGGTTGGACGCCCAAGAAATAACCGTTCTCAAAGGACGCCCAAAAAGGGAGGCCCGAAACTATCCGGGCCTCCCTTTTTTATTCTCCCGTCAATGCAGCACGTTAAGCGTTGACGTCGATCACCGTGCGGCCCTGGATTTGCCCTTTAAGGATTTCCCCGCCCAATTGCACCGCCTCGCTTAATCCCCGCACATGGGTAATGGCATCGAGTTTATCTTTAGGCAATTCTCCGGCCAAACGGTGCCACGCCTGCACACGACGCGCCTTGGGCGCATTAACGCTATCGATGCCCAACAGATTTACGCCGCGCAACAAAAACGGCAAAACTGTAGCCTCCAGCTTAGGTGACGCCGCCAAGCCCACGGCGGCACAACTGCCGCCATAATTCAGCGCCGCCAGCAGATTGGCCAAAATCGGCCCGCCCACACTATCGATGGCCGCCGACCAACGCTCCTTGCCCAACGGTCCGCGCGGAGCTTGTTCCAATTCTTCACGACTGACGATCGTCGTCGCGCCCAAATCGGTCAAATAAGCGTGCGTACTTTCCCGCCCGGTACCCGCCGCAACGCGATACCCCAATGCCGCCAGCAACGCCACCGCGACGCTGCCCACGCCGCCCGCCGCGCCGGTGACCAAAACCTCACCCTCGCTGCCGGGGGTAAGGCCGTGTTCTTCCAAGGCCATCAACGCCAACATCGCCGTCAGGCCCGCCGTGCCGATGGCCATGCTTTGGCGCGCGCTCAAGGCATCGGGAAGCGGCACCAGCCATTTCGATTTGACTCTGGCCCGGGTGGAAAAACCGCCCCAATGCACCTCACCCACACGCCAACCGGTGCAGATAACCTTTTGCCCCACCTCGAACGCGCCGGTATCGCAGGCTTCGACGGTACCGACAAAATCCACGCCCGGCACATGCGGATAATCGCGCACCAGACGACCCTGACCGTTCAAGATCATGCCGTCTTTATAATTTAACGATGAATACTCCACGGCAATAGTGGTATCGCCTTCGGGCAATCGATCATTGCTTAGCGTTTCAAAAGAAGCGCTGACTTTTCCCTCGGCATCTAAATCGAGAACGAGGGCCTTAAATTCGCTATTGAGGGACATTAAAGTTGTCTCCGTCGTCATAAACCAACTTAGGCCTTTGAAAGGCGCATTTAATCCTGCAGCCGCCAATGGAGCGTTTCGCCGCCCTTGAACGTCTTAACGGCCACCCCGCCTTCGACCGCAACGGCATCGGGTACGGTCCAGTCTTCACGCACCACCGTTACCGTGTCGCTGTTCACTCTCAAGCCATAAAATTTTGGGCCATTAAGGCTGGCGAAGGCTTCAAACTTATCGAGCGCGCCTTCTTCGTCGAACACCTGGGCGTAAAGTTCCACCGCGCAGGGTGCCGAGAAAATACCTGCGCAACCGCACGCAGATTCTTTGGCGCTGATGGCGTGCGGCGCGGTATCGGTACCGAGAAAAAACTGCGCTTCGCCGGATGTTGCGGCTTCGCGCAGGGCCAGACGATGCTGTTCGCGCTTCGCCACCGGAAGGCAATACAGATGCGGATGAATGCCGCCCCGGAAAATGTCGGTGCGATTGATCATCAAATGATGGGGCGTAATGGTCGCGCCCACACGCGGGCCCTGGGCGCGCACAAAATTCACCGCCGCCGAGGTGGTGATGTGTTCAAACACCACCTTAAGCCCCTGAAAACGCTGTAACGTCGGCTCCAACACCTGATGGATAAAAACATTTTCCCGA
The DNA here is from genome assembly GCA_024653965.1 of Rhodospirillales bacterium. GTDB lineage: Bacteria > Pseudomonadota > Alphaproteobacteria > Rhodospirillales > Magnetovibrionaceae > JANLGW01. Next base: position 9,517 of record JANLGW010000113.1, on the reverse strand, counting down.
TCGAAAATATCGATGCTCGGTTCCGTGACTTCGCCATGGACCAACAACGGCATGCCGATTTTTTCCATGCGTTCCAGAACGGTATTGATGTTTTCGATAGCCGTCACGCCACGATCCGAATTCGTCGTCGCCCCCGCCGGATACAGCTTGGCGGCGGCAAACACCCCGTTCTGAAAGCCCTCGGCCAGATCTTCTGCATCGCTATTGTCGGTGAGATACGCCGTCATCAACGGCTCGAATGACGCCGATTGAGGCACGGCAGCCTGAATGCGCCCCCGGTATTCGACCGCCAATTGACGAGTAGTGACCGGCGACGCCAGATTGGGCATGACGATGGCGCGCTTAAATTGGCGTGCGGTGAAGGGCGCAACGGCATTCAACATCGCACCATCGCGCAGATGCACGTGCCAGTCATCGGGTCGCCGCAAGGTGATGGAATGAATATCGGTCACTTTTTTCCAGGGGTCCAAATTGGGTCTTTGCGCTTCATAAATTCGTTGGCCATATGACGCACACGCCCGACCAAATAGAGCGAAATGGTTTTAAACACCGGATCGATGGTTTCAAGGCGACGGTGAAACTCGTCGCGCTTAATGGCGATCAGTTCGACCTTGGTATGAGCGATCGCTTCGGCCATGCGGGGGCTGTCATCGAACAGCGCCATCTCGCCGAAAATATCGTTTTTCGATAGCACCGCCAAGGTTTGCGGATTGGATGAACGCATGCCTTTGCGAATTTCCACCTGCCCACGCATAATCAAGTATGCCGCGTCTCCCGGCTCACCCTCTTCAAAAATAACTTTATGAGCATCAAAATGAACCGTTTCAAAACCGCTTTGAGGCGATTTAGACGGTTTTTGCGGGCCACCTTGATCTGCCGCAAACAAGCGTTTTTCTGTATCGGTCATAGCGCCATTCTCTCAATATCTTAGAGGTTTGAAAAGACCTCATGCGTTCAGAACGTCAAACACGCCTCCCGACATGTCTCCGCCTTCAATATGCGCCTTGTGCCACAGCGCGTAAAACAACAACGTCCATGCCGCCTTGGCCGCACGCCCATCATTGGCGCAAAATACGGCCTTAACGCGCAGGGGATCGCACACGGCTTGAATACACTCCTGCGCCGCCACCAACTCACCCGCGATTTTTCCCTTATCAATGATCCACTCGCCCACCGGCACGGTAAAGCCGCGCTTTTTGGAAAACGACTTAGCTTCAGGCATGGCCGTATCCAGCCAACGGCGCAGCACATATTTTCCCAGACGATGTTTGACCTTCAAACCGTCAGGCAAGGTAAAGGCAAATTGCGCCATATGCGCATCGAGGAACGGCACGCGCCCTTCCACCCCATGCGCCATGAGCATACGATCCACCTTGATCAGCAGATCATTGGGCAGCCAGGTGGCGACATCCTGAGCCTGAACGACTTGCAAGCGCGAACGGCCACCGCCCTTCGCTTCCACCCCGGCCTGGGCGATGCCTGCCCGCCAGGCCTGAGTTTGGTCTTCATGGCGCAGCAGACCTAAATCTTCCAAGATGCCGCGGCGGCGCATGGCCTTTGGGAACAGTCTGCGCGCGGCGGCGCGATAACGGCCATATCCCGCAAACAGCTCGTCCCCACCTTCGCCCGCCAGCACGACCTTGATGCCTTCGGCGCGCGCCTTTTCGGCCAATTTCCACGTGGGCAGCAGCGCATAATCGGCAGCGGGGTCGTCCATATGTTTGGCGATGCGCGGCAACAGCGCCCAGAAATCGTCCGCGCCGAAATCGACTTCAAAATGCGTGGCGCCCTCGGCACGGGCCAAAGCGCGAGCGTGTTCACGTTCGTCATGCACGTCTGTACCGGAAAAGCCCGCCGTGAACGCTACCACCGGTTCAGGATTCAAGCGGCTCATCATCGCCAACAATACCGAGGAATCGATGCCGCCCGACAAAAACATGCCGTACGGCACGTCGGCGCGCTGGTGTACACCCACACTATCGTTAAGCACCTGATCCAAATCGTTCAGCGCCTTCGCGCGGGAAATGGGCTTGGGCTTGCCTTGCGGCAACACCGCTTGGTGACGATGTTCGACAATATACCCCGCCTCGACCACCAGGGTTTCACCCGGCAACACCCGATGAATACCCTTAAACGCGGTTTCGCGCCCGGTGGTGAATTGCAATTGCAGCAACTCGTCGCGCTTCGATTCAAGCAATTCCGGCAAAACCAACCCCGCATGGATCAGCGCCTGCGGTTCGGAGGCAAAGGCGAACCCCTTGTCCGTTGTGGCGTAATACAGCGGCTTGATGCCAAACGGATCGCGCGCCAACACCAATCGCGCACTAGCGCTATCCCAAATGGCGATCGCATACATGCCGCGCAAGTGTGCGGTAAAATCCAACCCATGTTTAAGGTACAGATAGAGCGGCGGTTCACAATCGGATTGAGTCTGAAAAGCAATACCCGACATCTTCGCACGCAGTTCGGGGTTATTGTAAATCTCGCCATTGGCTACCAAGGCCACCTCGGCACCGTGTTCACGGCGGGCGACAAACGGCTGATCGCCGGTTTTCAAATCGACAATGGCCAAACGGGTATGCACCAAGGCGCATGGCCCCGCAATGTAACTTCCTTGCCCATCGGGGCCACGGTGGGCCAAGGCATCGGTCAAGCGTTTCAGCACGCCTGCCTCCGGTTGGGCTTGAGAATTTCCGACAAGACCCGCGATGCCACACATCAGCCGGCAATCTCCTGAAAAAATTGCAAGTAGCGCTGCACCACCTGAGCCTCGGTAAACTCGGCTTGATACCGTGCGCGCCCGGCCTTAGCCATACCCTCTGCCAGGGCAGCATCGCCCAGCAACCGCTTGACGGCGGCGGCCATGGCTGGCGCGTCGTCGACAGGGGTAAGCAGACCGTCCTGACCATCCTTGATCAATTGGCTGGGGCCTTGACTGGCGGCAGCCACTACCGGGCGCGACTGCGCCCAAGCCTCGATCACGACATTGCCCAGCGGTTCGTGACGCGATGGGCAAACGAATACATCGCACGCCGCCAACAGCGACGACACATCGTCACGCCAGCCCACCATGCGGATGCGCGGGCGCACCCCCAGTTCGGTCGCCAGTCGTTCCAGGTTCTCGCGCTCCGGCCCCTCGCCCGCGATCACCAAATAAACCTCCGGTATATCCGCCAACGCGCGGATCAAAGTGTCGAAGCCCTTGTTTTGATGCAGTCTGCCCATCGTCAAAATAAAGCGCCCGCGTGTGGGCAGGTTCATCGAGCGCAACGTCGCCGGTTCGACCACATCGGCGGCGACGAAGTTGGGCAGATAATGGGTGCGCTCTTCCGGCCAACCTTCGGCTTTGAGGTAGTCGCAAATGTCTTGCGTATTGCCCACCAGATGATCGCAGTGCCGATAGTATTTAAGGTTATAATATCCGCCCAACCGGGCCGCGAACACATAGTTCAAATCGCGCGGTTTGCGCTTGGGCATTTTCGATGTGGCGCGGTTCATCCATGTCAGCGCCACATGCGGCTTGAAGGTGCGCAATTGACGTTTCAACAACATCGGCGTCGATACATCGAAGCGCCCGCCGAATTTCAATTCCACCGGATCGATGCCCGCATTACGCAGCACCGCCGCGCGCTGGTCGTTGTTGCGGATCACCACGCGCTGATCCAAGCCCGCTTTATGCAGGCCGATCACCAAGCGCACGAAGAATGCCTCCGCTCCGCCGAACTCCGCCCCTGCCATCGCCTGCAATACCCGCACGTCATCAATCCTTTTCGCCATCGCCTTCAAGGCTGGCCTTTAAATATGCAAGCAGCGGAAACAACCCCGCCATTAACGCGATCAAGAACCCATAACCGCCTTCTTTGTAGCCCTTGCGCCCGACATAACATTTGAAGAACCGTGAAAACAGCCGACGCACATTGTTGGCGAACGAACCGATATCGCCGCTGGCGCGAAGATCCCCTGCACGCGCCGTGGAATAACGATCCAGGCGTTGGATCATATCGGAGATGTCTTTGTCCACCAAATGCACCATGCGGTTCTTCAGCCACATGCGTTCACCCTTCAACTCCACCCCCGGATGAATGCGCTGCTGGCCCCACACCTTGGCGCCTTTGGAAAACAGCCGCACCGTAGCACTAACACCCCACGATGCGCCCCAGCCGTAACGCACCAAGGTCTTGCCGATGTAATTGTCGTAGGGAATGAGAAAGTGCCCGAACGGCGCGTCTTGAATGGCGCTGCGAATTTCAACGGCCAATTCCGGCGACACCCGCTCGTCCGCGTCGACTTCTAAAATCCAATCGCCCGCGCAGGCATCAAGACCGGCGTGACGGCGGGGGCCTTCGATATCCCAACTGCCCTCGATCAGTCTGTCGGTATATTTCGCGGCAATCGCCTTGGAACCATCGGTGCATTTATCCAACACCACCACCAATTCGTCGGCAAAGCCCAACGCCGCCAAACAGGCATCGAGGTTGTCTTCTTCGTTATGCGCCACCACAAGCGCGCTCAATTTAAGGGGGGTGGGTTTAGTCATGATACTTCATTCCACAGTTTTCGCGCCGCAGCTTCCGCTTGATCGACGCTCAAATCCATCATCAAACATTGCACCGCGCGCCAATCGTAATCTTCGGGAAAGACTTCGTCATAACTTTTATCGCCCCGCACGGCGCGGCACTTTTTTCCCCACGGCGCATAATGCACTTCGCGCGAGGGGCCGAACAAACCCAGCGTCGGCGTGCCGGACGCGGCGGCCATGTGCATCAGGCCGGAATCATTGCCAATGTACAATGCCGCACGTTTCAAACACGCATAAACGCTAAGCAACGGCGTATCGCCCACCAGATCGATGACCCGATCCGCAGGCAAGGCCTTCAACACCGGCTCGGCCATGGCGCGTTCGGACGAATGCGCAATTACCGCGATGCGCGCACCGGGCAGAATGCCGCCTTCGCCCGTCAAGCGCACCGCCAATTGCGCAAAACGATCTGCCGGCCAAGTCTTGCCCATCCAGTTGGCGGTGGGGCCCAGCGCCAAAATAGGGGCGCCGTCGGGCATCAATTGCGCCGCTTGGGATTCATGTTCGGGCAGCGTCCACAACGTCGGCGGAGGCGGATTGTCTTGCAGCCCCAACAGCGAGCCTAAGGCGCGCACACGGTGCGCATCCAACTTACCCGCCCGGCCCAAATGGATTTGCCGTTTGGCGAGCAGGGCATAGCTCAGCGGCGCATTGCGCAAGTCCACCACCACGTCCCAAAAATGCCCCACGCATTGACGCCACATATCCCACCAATGCAGCGAATGTTTGCGTTTGGGCAGTTCAATAACACGCTCCAAGCCGGGAATGCCCTGAAACAGACCCGCCGGAACCGGACCGCATACGACGGTCACCCGCGCGCCAGGGTAATCATCGAGCAAACGCGCCAACAGGCCCGTGGACAACACGGCATCGCCTAAGCGGTTAGAGGTGATGAACAGAATGCGCGTCAAGGTTCCCCCATAGAGAAAAACAAGCGAATCGGCGGCTTAAGCCCCATGGCGTCTTTATACGAGGGCTGGCGGCGATTTCCCACCCTTAGTTGACCCCGCTTCCCCCAGGCCTCTTGCCATTCGGGCCTGAATGCCCCACCTTTCTAACACCCGAAAAAACTTAAAGAGTGCTTTGATGTATATCCCGCTAGAAAATCGTGGCCTGATCAAAATCGAAGGGCCAGACGCACGCGACTACCTGCAAGGCTTGGTCAGCCAGGACATGAGCCGCGTCACCGCCACGCAGGCGGTTTATTCGGCGTTTCTCACCCCACAGGGCAAGTTTCTCTTCGATTTTTTCTGCTTCGAACTGGGCGGCGCGCTGATGCTCGACTGCGAAGCGGATCGGCGCTCCGACTTTTTCAAGCGATTGAACCTGTACAAACTGCGCTCCAAGGTGACACTCACCGATGTTACCGAGACCTATCGCATCTACGCCATCTTAGACGACGCAGATCAGTTGGGCCTTGGCCATGAGCGCGGCACGTGCGCCCCGTTCGGCGGCGGCGTCGCTTATGTGGACCCGCGTCTGAGTACGATGGGCCTGCGCGTCACATTGCCCCAAGGCGACACGGCGTTGACCGATGCGGGCAAACGCCTCGGTAAGTTTGAAGATTATGAATTTACGCGCATTGATCAAGGCCTGCCCGACGGTGCGCGGGACATGGCGGTGGATAAGGCGCTACTGCTGGAAAATGGATTTGAAGAACTGGACGGCGTCAGCTTCACCAAAGGCTGTTTCATGGGCCAAGAATTGACCGCGCGCACCCGCTATCGCGGTTTGGTGAAAAAACGCCTGCTGCCGATCGCCATCGACGGCCCAGCGCCCGCGCCCGGAACCCCCATCGAAGTGGATGGCCGTGAAGTGGGCGAAATGCGCAGCGTGATCGGCGATATCGGTCTAGCCCTGTTACGCCTGGATACGCTGGAAGACGGCATCAGCTTTACCATCGGCGAGACCACCTTGACCCCCAACATTCCCGATTGGGTGGTGTTGCAGGATCAAGGCAAACCTACGGGCGCGGACTGATCCATGGCCCGCGATCTGCCCAACGACATCAGCCAACTGCTGGAATTCGTTTCCCGCGTTTACACCTACCGCATCAACGAATGCGGGCCGGTCGCCAATGGCGTGTTTTGGAAAGATTCCGATGGGCAGATCTTGCGCCTGGAACTGCTGCTGCAAACGGTGGCGCAAGAAGACTTAAACGGCCCCATCACCATCAACGATCTGGGCTGCGGTTACGGCGCGCTGTTTGATCTGGTAAAAAATGAACCGATGATGCGGGGCGGGCGCTACATCGGCTACGACATCTCGCCCGAAATGGTCGCAGCCGCCAAAACACGATGCAACGACGCACGCGCCACCTTCATCGTCAGCCCGGTGGCAACCGAGGTTGCGGATTATTCTTTCGTATCGGGTACCTACAACATGTCCATGGGCGCAAACGCGGCGCTATGGACGCACTACATCAAAACCAGCTTAGATATGTTGTGGAAAAAAACCGCCAAGACTATGGCGTTCAACCTGCTCGACAGCGCCGAACCGCACAAGCTGGATGATCTTTTTTATGCCGACCGGCGCACGTTTTTAGAACACGCGCTGACCCTATCGCCGGAGGTCGAAATCATCGACGACTATCCGCTAAACGAATTCACCATCGTCATCAGGCGGAGCTAGGGTCGGATCGTTTCAGGTGAAATCGCTTATGCGATCCCACCTGAAACGTGAATCCGCCCCGATCGCACTCTAGAATTTCGGCGCGATGGCATCAAGTTTGTCCTTCAGCGCATAAGAACTCAGCCCCTTTAAGTTCATCCCCGTCAGCCTGAGTATCTGTTGTTCCAAATCGCTATACAGGCGGCGATAGACGCCACGGCGTTCCATATCGTCTCCGCCAACCGTCTGCGGGTTGGGGTATGGCCAGTGCACATACACAGGGTTTGAAAACCAGATGGGGAACGGGCCGCGTTTTAACGCCTCGTCCATCGTCACCACCACGTGCAGTGCAGGCGCGGTGGGTCGAACAAACTCCTGCCAGCTTTTTGGGCTTAAGGTGTCGGTGACATAGCCGGCCTGTTTTAACGTTTCCAGGGTATGGGCGTGTATGTGAAGGGCGGGATTGCGCCCGGCGCTATACGCTTCAAACGCAGCCCCACCCAGCCGCCGCAACAAGGCTTCGGCAATGATGGTGCGTGCAGCATTAGCTTCCCCCGCAAACAGAATATGCAAGCAATCTTCCGCGATGGCCCTGCTCCCCAGAGATCAAAAAGTTATGATACCATTTAAGCGTTATCTTCCGCTTCCACGCCTAAGGCAGCTTGGGCCGCAGCCAGCCTTGCGATGGGAACACGGTAAGGGGAACACGAAACGTAGTCTAGTCCCGCTTTATGAAAAAAATGCACCGACGCCGGATCGCCGCCATGCTCGCCGCAGATGCCGACCTTCAAGCCTGCGCGCGTGGCGCGGCCGCGCTCGACGCCGATCTTCACCAATTCGCCCACGCCGACTTGATCCAAACTAACGAACGGATCTTGTTTGATCACGCCCTTTTCGCGGTAAATCTGCAAAAATGGCCCGGCATCGTCACGCGACAAACCATAGGTCGTCTGGGTCAGATCGTTGGTGCCGAAGCTGAAAAATTCCGCGTCCTTGGCAAGCTCGCCCGCCTGCAAGGCGGCGCGCGGCAATTCGATCATGGTGCCCACATGATAGACCAGCTTCACGCCGCGCTTAACCAGCACCGCATCCGCCGTTTCCACCACCAAGGCCCTCAGGCGCGTCAATTCTTCACGGTCCGCCACCAGGGGGATCATCACTTCCGGATGTACATTGATGCCCTTTGCCGCCACGTCGCATGCGGCTTCTAAAATGGCGCGGGTCTGCATTTCGTAAATTTCCGGGTACGTGATCGCCAGACGACACCCGCGATGGCCCAGCATGGGATTCATTTCATGCAAATCGTTGGAACGACGCGCAACCAATTCAGGGGTAACCCCCAACGCCTTGGCGACATTTTCGATATCACGCGGCTGGTTCGGCAAAAATTCGTGCAGCGGCGGGTCCAGCAACCGTATGGTCACCGGCAGACCATCCATGATTTCGAACAGGCTGACAAAGTCCTGACGCTGATACGGCAATAACTTTTCAAGCGCTGCCCGACGCGCATCCACGGTGGACGCAATGATCATTTCGCGCATGTGGATGATGCGTTCGGGATCGAAAAACATATGTTCGGTCCGCGCTAGGCCGATGCCTTCCGCGCCGAACTTGCGCGCGACCCTCGCATCAAGCGGTGTTTCCGCATTGGCGCGCACGCCTAAACGTTTGACCTCGTTCACCCACTCCATCAACGTGGCGAAATCACCGCTGAGCTCCGGTTCGACCGTCGGCACAAGACCTTTGATCACTTCGCCGGTCGATCCATCCAGCGTAACGATGTCGCCTTCGCGCAGGGTTTCGCCCAGCGCCGAAAGAGTCCTAGCCTTAACATCGACGACGATGCCGCCCGCGCCGGACACACACGGTTTACCCATGCCGCGCGCAACCACGGCGGCGTGAGACGTCATGCCACCGCGTGTCGTCATAATGCCTTCGGCGGCATTCATGCCACCAATGTCTTCGGGCGAAGTTTCCACACGCGCCAAAATCACCGCTTCGCCGCGCGACGCCCAATCTTCCGCCACTTCGGCGGTGAACACCAACTTACCCGACGCCGCGCCCGGCGATGCAGGCAGGCCGGTACCTAAGATCGTGCGCGGCGCCTTCGGGTCCAAGGTCCGGTGCAGCAATTGATCCAGATGTCCGGGTTCAATGCGTCGAATGGCCTCGGGCTTTTTGATCAGACCTTCAGCCACCATATCGACGGCGATTTTCAACGCCGCCTTAGTGGTGCGCTTGCCGCCGCGGGTCTGCAAAATCCACAGTTTGCCCTGCTGGATGGTGAATTCCATATCCTGCATATCTTTGTAATGCGCTTCAAGTTTG
>JANLGW010000109.1 GCA_024653965.1 Rhodospirillales bacterium | reverse complement strand
TTCACGACAGCGCCTTGAATTCGCGAGCGCGGTGCATTGCCAACCCCTTGAAATTACAAATAATGCCCATATGGCATGGGCTTTGCTGGTATCGGATGTGAACTGCCGACAAAGGGCATTCAAAGACCCGCATTCACGGATACGGCATCAGAACTTGACTTTTGAACTTTTTTGTGGCATATTTTCCTAATAATTTGGCCCGAAGAAAACCGTTGGCTTGACGAAATGAAAAAATACCGCCCTTTGAAAACAAATAAAAATTTGGCTTCGTTCCGTCACTTTTTTTATTTTACGCCTTTTGCAGGCGGCGGACGGGTAAAAACGTAGGAAAATGAAGACCCCTTTATAAAGCCCCAAAATGGAACTCGACCATGTCCCCGACCATGCCCAAGATCAAGGCCATCCTGTCCTTCGCCCTTACGGCCCTGTGCCTATCGTCCAACGCTGACGCGGCGGAAACGACCGTCGCCGTGGCGGCCAACTTCACCGCCGCCGCCAATGACATCGCCAAGGCGTTCGAGGCCGAGACCGGGCACAAGGCGGTGCTGGTCTTCGGTTCCACCGGCAAACTTTATGCGCAGATCGCCAACGGCGCGCCGTTCCACGTGTTCCTGTCCGCCGACGCCAAAACGCCAAAACAAACCGCGGACGAAGGGCTAGCCGCGCCCGGCACGGCCTTCACCTACGCCAAGGGCAAGATCGTATTGTTCAGCGCCGATGCCGCCGTTGTGGATAGCGCCGCAGACGTGTTGCGTACCCCCGCCGCATTCAGCAAAATCGCCATCGCCAACCCCTTAAGCGCGCCCTATGGCGCGGCGGCGGTCGAGGCCATGAAACACTTAGGCGTGTATGATGGATTGAAAGATCAGATCGTCCAGGGTGACAGCATCGCCCAAACGCACCAGTTCATCATGACGCACAACGCGCAACTGGGCTTCGTCGCCTACGCGCAGGTGATCCACGACAACACGGGATCGATGTGGCTGGTTCCCGAAAGCCTCTATACCCCCATCCGCCAAGACGCGGTATTGTTGAAGACGGGCATGAACAATGAAGCCGCCCAGGCGTTCCTCGCCTATTTGCAAAGCGACGCGGCGCGCGCCATCATCGCCTCATACGGTTATGGTCTAGAGTGAGCGAAGCGGGAGACTAAAAACCTTGTGGGATGACGCGATCGTTTTGACGCTCAAACTGGCGACCCTCGTCACCATCGTGCTGCTGGTCGTCGGCACGCCCATCGCGTGGTGGTTGGCGCGTTCCAAGGCGTGGTGGAAAGAAGCCGTGGGCGCGGTGGTCGCCCTTCCCATCGTGCTGCCGCCCACGGTGCTGGGCTTTTATCTGCTGATCGCGCTCGGCCCTCACAGCCCCATCGGCCAAGCGGCGCAGGCGCTGTTCGGCCAGACCTTGCCGTTCACGTTTGAAGGATTGGTGATCGGTTCGGTCATCTATTCGTTGCCGTTTGTCGTGCAGCCCATCCGCAATGCGTTTGAAGCCTTCGGCGAGCGCCCGCTGGAAGCGGCGGCGACGTTGCGCGCCTCGCCGTTGGATACGTTCTTTAACGTGGCGCTGCCGTTGGCGCGGCCCGGCATGCTGACCGGCGCGGTGCTGGGCTTTGCGCACACCGTGGGCGAGTTCGGCGTGGTGCTGATGATCGGCGGCAACATCCCCGGCGAAACCAAGGTGCTGTCGGTCGCCATCTACGACTACGTGGAAACCTTGGAATGGGGCAAGGCGCATGTGCTATCGGCGGGCATGGTGGTCTTTTCGTTCTTCGTCATTTTGAGCGTGATGGTCACCGAAAAGCGCATGAGGAGCCGCCTCACATGACGCTCGCCGCGCACTTCGTAGGATCAAAAGGCAGCTTCACGCTGGATGCCCGGTTCAGTTTTCCCGCCCGTGGCGTGACCGCGCTGTTCGGCCCGTCGGGGTGCGGCAAAACGACGCTGCTGAGATGCATCGCCGGGCTTAATCGCCTGGATTTTGGACGGTTCGAAATCGGCGGCGAGCCATGGCAGAACGAACGCATCTTCTTAGCCCCGCACAAACGGGCCTTGGGCTATGTGTTTCAGGATGCGAACCTGTTCGCCCATTTATCGGTACGCGACAATTTGCTGTTCGGCGCGACCCGCGCGGCGCGGCAAAACACGCAGGCCGATAAAACGCAGGCCGGGCCGGTGGACTTTGACGACTTGGTGGCGCTGCTGGGCTTGGGCCATTTGTTGGAACGCGCACCCGCCAATCTATCGGGCGGCGAACGCCAGCGCGTCGCCATCGGGCGGGCGTTGCTGACACGGCCCAAAATTTTGCTGATGGACGAACCGCTTTCGGCCCTCGATCACGCCAGCAAAAACGAAATCATGCCCTACCTGGAAGGCCTGCACGACACCTTGTCGATCCCCATTTTATACGTCACCCACGCCCCCGAAGAAGTGGCGCGGCTGGCCGATCATCTGGTGGTGCTGGAGCAAGGCCGCGTGCTCGCCAGCGGCCCCTTGACCGAGACGTTGGCGCGGCTGGATCTGCCCATCCGCCACGACGACAATGCGGGCGTCGCCATCGAAGCGGTCATTGCCGAGCGCGACGAGCACTGGCACCTCACCCGCGCCGCGTTCGCCGGCGGCTCCATCTGGGTGCGCGACCCAGGGCTGGCCATCGGACACCGGGTGCGGCTGCGCGTTTTGGCCCGCGACGTCAGCTTGGCCCTGCAGCAAAACACCAACAGTTCGATCATGAACAGCTTGGCCGCGACCGTCACCGACATCGCCGCCAACGGCCATCCGGGTGTGCGGCTGGTGCGCGTGGACGTGGGCGGCACGCCCTTGGTGGCGCGCCTGACCGCGCGTTCGGCTCATGAATTGGACTTGGCCCCCGGCAAGGCCGTATGGGCGCAGATCAAGTCCGTCGCGGTGCTGGGTTAGGCCTTTGGCCACATTGTGACGACCGTCACAGCGCCTAAGCTCCAGAGCCTATAAAGCATCCAAAGCTACCCGGTAAACAGGAGCCTAAAATGCACGCCCTCTACTTCATCGGTTACGCGGTCATGGCCACGGTTGCCGGTTTGATCGTCGCCCAGGCGCAGTACAGCCGCAAGAAATCCGAAGGCATCCCCGTCAGCCTCGGCATCTTGAAAGCGATCGGCATGGTTGCGCTTTTCATGTGGGCCGCCGCAGGCGTGACTACCGTCGCCTATTCCTAACCCGGCCCGTTCTACCCTGCCTCTTGCCGTTATCGCCAATTCGGTGAATTATACCAAGCGGTAGGCGATATTTGGCCGGGGACGGAAAGTCATAATGCTCAAGGGTTTGCTGGAAAAGTTCAGAAAAGGTTCGCGGCTCGATTACGAAGAAGCCAAACAATTGGCGCAGAGCAACGACGTCAAGGTGCGCGAGGAACTAGCGCAAAAGCCAAACGTCCAACCGGAAATCCTCTATTTCCTGGCTCAAGATCGCGCCGCTTCCGTGCGCACCATCATCGCTAAGAACGATGCCACCCCGCACCATGCCGACCTGTTGCTCACCAACGATGCCGACGAAAGCGTGCGCGGCGTATTGGCGACCAAAATTGCCGCTTTGGCCCCGGGACTAACCGCCCACGAAGTCGACAACCTGCGCCGCATGACTTACGAGGCGCTGGAAAAACTGGCGCGCGACCAGGCGGTAAAGGTTCGTCAGGTTGTCGCCGAAACCTTGCAAGACATGGCCGACGCGCCGCCCGAAGTCATTCGCCGTCTGGCGGAAGATACCGAACTGGTGGTGTGTGCGCCAGTGCTGGAAAATTTGCCGGTCCTTACCGATCGCGACCTGATCCAGATCATCAACTTAAACCCCGTCGACGGCGCCATCAGCGCCATTTCACAGCGCAAGACCCTGCCCGACGAAGTGATGGAGGAAATCTTCGCTTCCAACGACATCGCCGCCGTGGCGACGCTGTTGGGCAATTCTTCGGTATCGATCAAAGAAAATTTGCTGGAACGCATCTGCGACAAATCGCGCACGGTGAAATCACTGCAAGAACCCATGATCCACCGCCCTCAATTGCCCAAGGCGGTTGCCTTGCGTCTGGCGGATTTTGTCGCCGATCATCTGATTAAGGCGTTGCTCAACCGCAAAGATTTAGACCCCGCCATCGCCGACGCAGTGCGCCAGGAAGTATCGACGCGCCTAGATATCGCGGCAGAAGAAGAAGCGGCTGCCGAACATGAAGCCCCTTATGCCAAGGCTAAACGCCTGCATGGCGAGGGGCGTTTGGAACCCCAAATGGTCAACAGCGCCCTAAAAGCCGGACAGCGAGAATACGCCATGGCCGCCTTGGCGGTGCTGGCAAATGTTTCCATGCGCACGGTAGAAACCGTTTCCAGCGCCGGCAGCGCCAAGGGCCTGGTGGCGCTCAGTTGGAAAGCCGGGCTGGAATCCAGCGTTTCCGTCACCGTGCAGCAGCGCCTGGGCCGGGTGCAGCCTAAAAACATCATCCAACCCAAAAACGGAGAATACTCAATGTCATCCAGTGAAATGGAGTGGCAATTGGAATTTCTGCGCGACTAAGCTTAAATTTTAACCGCAGTTGTTTGACATCCTTGTTGAAACTCACGCTTCCGTTACCGTTTCTTTTTGCATTTTGCACATCTTATAGGACCTCTCATGGCAAAGATTCTGCTCATTGACGATGACCAAAACATGCATCAAATCATTCCATTGTTTTTAGAAGATGCGAACCATGAGGTTCTCTCTGCCACATCTGCGCTCGCAGGCCTTGAAATGGCCTCAACCAACCGCCCCGACTTGATCATTCTGGACATGGCCATGCCGGGCATGGACGGCGGTGAGTTTTTAAAGAAACTAAAAGCCCAAACCCACACGGCAGACATTCCGGTGATTATCTACACCGTTCACGACCTCGATGAATTGAATTCCGTCGTGGCGGAATTCAAGCCTGCCGGATACCTCAGAAAGCCTGTAAATATGCAATCTTTGCAAAAATCCGTGGACAAAGCGCTAAACCTATAAGTCTCGCGCTAAGGGCGTAACCGGACGGGTTTCTGTATCCCACGGGAAATACACCCAGGTCGCCTGCTCGACGCCGTGAACGTACATATCGACCACACCCGCACCATTCGGTTTAGCGTAAACGGTGGCGAAGTAAGCTTTCGGCAAAAGGTTTCGCGCGGTTTTCATGGTGGCCCCGGTATCCACCAGATCGTCCACCACCAACCAGCCCTCGCCTTGCTCCTTAACCGCTTGCCAAGGCTCTTTTAGCACATTGACGGCACCCATTTTTTGATCGGCATACGCTGAAATGCACAGCGTGTCGATCATGTGGATATCCATTTCCCGCGCAACTATGGCAGCCGGAACCAAACCACCCCGGGTCAGCGCAATGATACCCTTCCACGGCCCCACTTTCATCAGCTTACGCACCAAAAAACGAGCGTCGCGGTGAACCTCGTCCCAGGTCACGATACGGCTTTGTTCTTCGTCTATTTTGTCTGCCATGGCGCAGGGTTCTCGCCCATTGAACATCAAACGGTGTGTTGCAGCGTGGCCGATCCCTAGGGTCGAATCGCTTTAGGTGGAATCATTTATGTAGTCCAAGCTAAAGCGTGAATCCGCCCCTATCAATATATTAGAGGGCGATTCACGCCATAGGCTGAAGCAAAAATGCTTCAACCTATTACGATCGCACTCTAGGCATCGGTCAACTCCCCGCATTTCCTCCATAACCATCCATCAAAAACACAAAAAAAGAGCCCGGAGGCTATGCTCCGGGCTTTTGTGCATTAGGGCTCAAGGGGGGAGAGAGCCCATCTGCGGAGGAGGTTTTAGATCAATGCCGCTGCCGCTTTACCACTTCACCGCCATCATAATGACGAACATGGTCGATACGCCACCAAACGCGAAAATCAGGATGCCGCCCAAAATCACGAACATCAAAGCTGCGTCTTTAACTTTTGGGCCACCCATCATCGAAATCACATCAGCGCTGCCCGCAGCATGATTGGCATCCCTCGTCAACGTAACGCTCGCCAATTCATCATGAACTTCGTCAAGGCGCGCACGAATCACCGCTACGGTTTCGCTCTGTGCGCCGTGTTTCTCAATCAACAGATCGAGCGCTTCTTGAAGTTGCTGTTTACGAAGCGACAAAGCGCTATCCAACGGAGCCATTAAACCGTTCCTTCTCTTGCGACAGCCCAACACCAAACGGCTCGAGCATCATTTCAAATACGCCCAGCTAAGACATCTTAGATTAGTCTTTTATAATCAAATTTTACCATAAAATACAGTGAAATGTTTTACACTGATTCTAGAGTAGTAAGGGTTCCGGGATAATTTTAAAGAGTAATCGGACCCTTTTCCCGCCCCTCAGCCGCTGCTATCCTTCCTCTGAATTTGATCCAAAATTCCAAAGGAGTAGCGGCCGACCCAAGCGGTCCTCTGGCATGCGCAAAATCCTAATTGGCATCATCAGCGGTGTGATTATTGGTGTCATGGTTGGCACCACGTTCGTCGCACCCAGCCTGCAAAAGGCGCGCCTCGCGCCACCCGATGCCATTCCAAATTCAGAAACTTTGCCGATTGCAAATGCCGCCCAAAAAATAGACGAAACGAATGCCGCCCCTACCTCCCCCTCCCGCGCCACGCCACAAACCCACAATGCCGTCCGATTGCGCATCGTCAGCCTATTTTCACCCGAACTCCCCGTGCTGGGCGAAATGGCCTTACGCCTTGAACAGGGTCTGGCCGCGACGTCGGGTGGCGCCATCGACGCACAAATTTTTGCTGCCGGAGCACTGGTGCCCACAACCGATACATTCGACGCCGTAACGTCGGAAACAGTCGAAGCGGTCTTCACCACCCCCGGCCAATGGGCGCCTGACTCACCCGCATTGCAGCTGTTCACCGCCATTCCCTTCGGCCCTCAAGCAGATGAATTGCTGGCGTGGTTTTACCATGGCGGCGGGCGCGATTTGTTTGAGGACTTATTCCAACGCCGAGGAGTACACGCCGTACTCTGCGGAGCGATCCCTCCGGAAGGCTCCGGTTGGTACCGCGAACCCATTCACAAGCCGGATGATTTCAAGGGCCTCAACATTCGCGCTTTCGGGTTAAGCGCAAACGTGCTGAAAAAAATGGGCGCAAATATTTTCGACATGGATGCTGACACTATCTTAGCGGCACTTGAAGATCATCGACTCGATGGCGCCGAATACTCGCTCCCCGTCGTGGACGCCCAGATGGGCTTCAACCGCTTCGCCCGCCACTATTATTTTCCCGGTTGGCAACGGCCAGTCACCCTGTTCGCATTGGCAATCAATGAAGATGTATGGAGCAGCCTTTCGCAAAACGCACGTTTAGCCGTCGAACAAACCTGCGGAGACAATGTTCGTTTTGCCCTTACCCGCGCCGATGCCCTGCAATTCGACGCATTAAAAGATTTAGGCTTGGCTGGCGTTCACATCCGCCGTTGGCCAGATCCAGTTCTTGGCGCTCTCCAATCGGCCTGGAAAGAAACCCGGCATGAACTGTCCCAACAAGATTCCGACTTTGCTAACATATGGAATTCATTGCAAAAATTTCGCCGCGATTACGCCATATGGCGAGATTTAAGCCGCCCCTAACGGCCTAAACGCTCAGACTCTAGCAAATTAGCCCTTTCCCCCCTATAATCCCCCCATCGCACAATGCGCCAGTTACGGGCTGTTGCCAAAAGGGGGGCGTATTTGCTATTGAAAAGCGACCGAGTTCAGGGGAGACCGAATTCAGGGGACGCATCACAAATAAAATTATGGAGACGCAACACATGAAGACCACAAAATTTTTGGCGCTTGGCCTTGCCGCCGCCATTGCCACCATCAGCAGTTCCGCCATGGCCGACGGTGGTGAAGATCTGTTTAAGAAAAAATGCGGATCGTGCCACTCGGTGAAAGCCGGCGAACACAAAATCGGGCCGTCGTTGGCTGGTGTTATTGGCCGCGCCGCTGGCACCGCCGAAGGTTATGGCAAGTACCAGGCCATGAAGGGCGCTTCCTTCTCCTGGGATGATGCGAAGATGGACGCTTGGATCACCGATCAGAAGGCCTTCTTGAAGGACAATGAGGGCGTCGTTGGCGCTCAAAAGACTGCCATGTCCGCCAAAATCAAGAAACCCGAAGAACGCGCCGCGATCATCGAATACTTGAAAGCCAGCCACGACTAAGGCCAGCTACAACTAAGGCATGCGCCTTGTTGACCGACTTTAAAAGCCCCGTCGAATTTCGGCGGGGCTTTTTTCGTTAGAGTTGCGATCACAATAGGTTGAAGCATTTTTGCTTCAACCTATTGTGTGAATCACCCCATAAGTCACAAAATCGCGATAAACTCTATTTAGATAAACTCTATTTATATGACCTAATCTTTGTGGACTGTTGCTAAGCTAGAGGGGGTACGGTATTGAGAGGCGCCTGATTTTACGAAAAATCTGGTTTAAGCGTCACTTTTCAAGAGTTTATAGGAGGCCCACCTTATGAAGACCCCCCCATTTCTGGCGCTTAGCATTACCGCCGCCATCGCCCTTTCCAGCGGCGCGGCATTTGCCGAAAGCGACGGCGAAACGCTGTTCAACAAAAAATGCGGCACCTGCCATTCACTGGAGCAGGGCGTGCATAAAGTCGGCCCTTCGTTAGCGGGCATCATCGGCCGCCGAGCTGGCGGCACCAACTTCGCGAATTACAAGGCTCTACAGGGAGCCAGCTTCACCTGGAACCTTGAAAACATTAATGAGTGGATTGCCGATCCGAAAAAATTCATCGGCAAACCAACCGCGATGACCGTCAAAGTCAAAAAAGACGATGAACGCGCCGCAATCATCGCTTACATCACGGGCAAAGATAACTAAGTCCAATCAAATTATGATCCCTTAAAGAGCCCGGCCTAGCGCAGGGCTCTTTTCTTATGGCTAGACCGTAGCGTAAGATCATCCTGAACACACTCCGCAGCCGAGAACCGAACAGGACCTAGCGCACATGGACATTAAAGAATACATTCGCGGCATTCCCGATTTCCCCAAACCCGGCATCTTATTTTATGACATTTCCACCCTGTTGGCCCACCCCGACGCGTGGCAGGTCGCCATGGGACGCATGGCGCGCATCGTGGGTGCCTATCAGCCGGACATTTTAGTCGGCATCGAATCACGCGGCTTTTTAGTTGCAGCACCCCTGGCATTGAAGTTGGGCTGTGGATTTGCCATGGCGCGCAAGGCGGGCAAGCTGCCCGGCGGAACCATCAGTTACGAATACGAGCTGGAATACGGCACTGACAAAATCGAAATTCAAGACGATGCCATCCACCCCGGACAGCGTGTGGTCATTTTGGACGACCTGCTCGCCACTGGCGGTACGCTGAACGCCGCCATCGAGTTGTGCAATAAAGTCGGCGGCAACGTAGTCGGCACGGCGGCAATCATAGAACTTACGTTCCTCGGCGGTCGCGCCAAATTGAAAGCGCCTTTTGAATCGCTGATCGCCTACGACGAATAAACCCCATCTTGAATGCTGGAGCCCGCGCTGTGCCTGACCTGGAGATCATCCACCAATTGATCGAAGATGTTGGCAGAGACGCGGCGCTAAAGCTCATGACCCTTTTCAAGAGCGACGTCGAAAAACGTATTCAGGCTATCCGCGATTATCAGAAAAACGGCGGCGACATAGCAGATCTGCGCCTCCAGGCGCATTCCTTAAAAGGCCTATGCCGCACCTATGGCGCGCCCAGAGCGGGCGATGTGGCGATGGAACTGCAAGCAGCCTGCGACGCGGGCGACACAGAGGCCATCCAGCGCAAAACCCAAGAACTGCTAAACATCATTCCCGGCGAAGTCGATGCCGCCATCGAGGCCGTGCGCAGCCAAGCGCAAAATTAAACCCTAAGCGCTAAAACGTGACGAGCGACTTTTTGCATCAGACTGGGCAAGGCGTGTGCGCTCAATTCGTCTGGATGGCACCACTGTCCCGCGCCCGCATCTTCCGAGGTGACGCGCATAACCTGAAGCTCCAAATGGAAATGGGTAAAGGTATGCGTAACCCGCCCGGGCAAGACGACGCAGGATTGAGAGGGCCAAGATTGGGCGGCGGCCTCGGCGCTAAGTACATCGGCCTGCCATGCGGTGGTGGGAAAGCCCATCATGCCGCCCAACAGTCCCTTGCCGGGGCGCTTTTCCAGCACCACGCTGCCATCTTGGCGCTCTACCCAAAAGACCCAGCCGCGTCGTGTCGGTTTGGTTTTTTTGACGGCCTTTCTCGGATAGGCCAAAGGATCGCCCGTCGCCAAGGCAAGACAGGCATCTGCCCATGGGCACGCTGGGCAATCTGGATTTTTCGGTCGGCACACTCTTGCGCCCAAATCCATCAGGGCTTCGGCAAAATCGCCGCCACGCGCCATCGGCAACAGGGCGCGAGCCTTGTGCGCCACCGCATCCTTACCCTTGGGCATTTCAGCATCAATGGCATAAAGGCGCGAAAGCGTGCGGATCACATTACCGTCCACCGCCACCGTTGGGCCGTTAAACGCAATGGCAGCAATGGCAGCAGCGGTGTATGCGCCGACGCCGGGAAGTTTCAACAAATCGGCTTCATCGCGGGGAAAAACGCCCTGACGCTCATCGGCCACGGCACGCGCGCATTTTAACATGTTGCGCGCACGGGCGTAGTACCCCAGCCCAGCCCAAGCGTGCATCACGGCATCGTCGTTTGCCCGGGCCAAAGCCTTGACGTTCGGCCATTTGGCCAGAAAAGCCTCATAATAAGGAATGACGGTGGCGACCTGGGTTTGCTGCAGCATGACCTCCGCCAACCATACCCGGTACGGATCGCGCGCCCCGCACGGCGCATCGCGCCACGGCAAAACGCGGTGCTGGTCGTCAAACCAGGCCAGCAGCCTATCGGTAAGGGGCCCGTCGGTAAGGGGCTTGGTGGGAAAAGCGTCCACGGCACTCACGGCGATTGTTTCCAAACTCGCCACACCCTACCATAAGCGCATGACCAAGAAACCCACCTCGACAGCACCCGGCAAACCCAAGGCCGCAGACAAGCCCAAAGGCATCGTGCCCAGCGACATTCGCACGCGCGCGCCTAAGCCGTTGGCGGGCATGGTGGATCGGCTGACCAAATCCATGCTGGGACGACACGGTTTCGCCCACGGCGCCATCGTCACAAAATGGCCTGAAATTGTCGGCAATGATATGGCCAGACACACCCAACCGGAAAAGATCGTCTTTTCGCGCGACGGGGTCAGCGGCGGCATACTTCACTTGCGCTGTGCATCGGGCGCCTTGGCGACCGAGATACAGCACTTGGAACCCCAGATTCTGGAGCGCATCAATACCTTTTTTGGCTACAAAGCCGTGGTGCGCATCAAATTGGTTCAAGGCCCGCTACCCAAATCCAAGGGGGAACCGATGGCAAAAGCCCCACGCCCCTTAAGCGCGGACGAAGCGAAGAATTTGGCGGGAACGGTGGCAAACGTAGATGACGACGAGTTGCGTCAAGCCTTGGAACGCTTAGGACAATCCATCATGGGCCGGGCTAACACCCAAAAAACCGAACCGGAATAAACGATTATGCCACATTCTGCCCCCTCCCCCGCCAGTTATCCACAACATGTTGTGGTTTTACGGGCTTGCGGCGCTTGAGCGCCATCGGACAGTACCCTATATTCATCAACATCTAGTAGTGCAGGAGGCTTTAATGCCCACATATGCGAACACATTGCGAGGCTTCGCCCTTTTCGCCGCCATCGTCAGCATGGGCGGCGGCGCTTTGCTGGGCCTTTCGCCTGCAACCGTGCGGGCCGAAGTGGCGTCTACCAATGTGGCATTAAGTGAAATGTCCATCGGCAAGGCAGACGCGCCAGTGGTCCTGCACGAATATTCGTCCCTGACCTGCCCGCACTGCGCGGCCTTCCATGCCGATACCCTGCCCGCCATCAAAAAAGAGTATGTAGACACTGGCAAGGTGCGCATTGTGTTTCACGACTTCCCGCTCGACAACCTAGCGCTGGCGGCATTGATGATCGTGCGCTGCTCAGGCCCGGAACGGAACATCGACTTTTTCAACATGCTCTACGAAACTCAAGCCGACTGGTCGCGTGCCACCAACCCACGCGGTGCCCTGGTGGCGCTGGCGAGATTTTACGGCATGGACGGCGCGGATGTGAACACGTGCCTCACCAACGAAACGATGATGAACGCCATCGTCGAAGCGCGCACCAGCGCCACGGATCTTTATAAAATTGAATCTACACCATCGTTCATCTTGGACGGCAATCTCATCGTGGGCGCCCAATCTTTCGACGCCTTTAAAGAAAAACTCGACCAGGCGCTTGCCGCCAAGGGCGCTCGATAACGCGCCTACACCATTTGGGGGAATGATTTAAGTGCTGCGCTTCACCAAGCTCAGACTGACGGGGTTCAAATCCTTCGTCGACCCGACCGAGCTCAAGATTGAGCCCGGCCTAACCGGCGTGCTCGGCCCCAACGGGTGCGGCAAGTCGAACTTGGTCGAGGCGCTCAAATGGGTTATGGGCGAAACGTCCGCCAAGCAGATGCGTGGCGGCTCGATGGACGACGTCATTTTCGGTGGCTCAAGCAACCGCCCGGCGCGTAATGTCGCCGAGGTGGTGCTGCACTTAGATAATGCCTCGCGCGTTGCGCCGGCCATGTTCAACGATGCCGACGAACTGGAAGTGGTGCGCCGCATCGAACGCGATCAAGGCTCAAGCTATCGCGTCAATGGCAAGGAAGTCCGCGCCAAAGACGTGCAGTTGCTGTTTGCCGACGCCGCGTCGGGCTCACGCTCCACGGCCATGGTGAGCCAGGGCAAAATCGGTCAGATCATTTCCGCCAAGCCCGCCGACCGGCGCATCTTGTTGGAAGAAGCGGCGGGCATCACCGGCCTGCACTCGCGCCGTCACGAAGCCGAACTGCGCCTACGCGGTGCGGAAACCAACCTCTCTAGGCTTGACGATATTCTCGTCACTATGGACGGCCAACTGCAAAGCCTGAAAAAACAAGCCCGTCAGGCGACCCGCTATCGCAACTTGTCCGACCACATCCGCAAAGCCGAGGCAATGCTCTTTCACCTGCGCTGGATTCAAGCGCTGGATGGACTGGAAGCAAACCGCGATCATCTGAAAGAAGCCGAGGCGCTGGTCAACGAACTGACGGCCCGCGCTGCGGCCGCTTCGACCCAGCAAATCAATGCGGCGGAAATCATGCCCGGCCTGCGCCAGACGGAAACCGAAGCAGCGGCCGAACTGCAACGCCTGACGTTGGCGCGCGACGGCCTCGACGAGGAAGTTAAGCGCATCGAAGCAGCGCGACTCGATCGTGTGCATCGTTCTGAACAAGTCAGCCACGACATCGCGCGCGAGCGCAATTTAGCCGAAGACGCCGCCCAGGCGATGGAACGCCTCAACACCGAACAGGCCGAAATCGAACGTGCGCGCAACGGCGAAGAAACCGCCATCACCGAAGCCGCTCTGCAACTGCAAGACATCACCGTTGAAGTGACCGAACTGGACACTCAACACACCAATTTGACTGAGAAACTGGCTAACGACGAAGCCCAGCGCACCAGCCTAACCCGCGCGGTGCAAGATTTAGAAGCGCGCATCGATCGCCTGAACCACCGCCTGCGTGAACTGAGTGCCCAACATCGCCATCTGGAACGCGAAGCCGCCGAAGCCAGTGGCCTAAACGAAGCCGAAGCCGAAATCACCCGCTCCGAAGCCGCCATCGCCCAAGCGCGCGAAACGCTGGAAAAGGCCGAAGGCAGCAGCGTAACGACTTCCGACACCTCGGAAGAAGCCCGTCATCACCTGCAAGAGGCCCGGTTAAGCCTGTCGCGTCTGGAAGCCGAAGAGCAAGCGCTGACCAAGGTTTTGGAAAGCGGCGAGCCAGAAATGTGGCCACCGATGATCGACGCCGTATCCGTCGACGCAGGCTTCGAAGCCGCGTTGGGCGCGGCGATGGGCGAAGAACTCGACGCTTCCAGCGACGATGCCGCTCCGGTGCATTGGACTTTTCTGGAACCCTACAGCGACGCCCCCGCCCTGCCCCAAGGGGCGCGCGCCCTATCCGAAGTCACTCAAGCTCCGGCGACGCTGAACCGCCGTTTGAGCCAGATCGGCGTGGTCGATGATGTCGCCACCGGCGAACGTTTGGCGCGTGAACTGAAACAAGGCCAGCGCCTAGTCAGCCGCGACGGCGCATTGTGGCGCTGGGATGGTTACACCATCACCGAAGGTGCCAAAACCGCCGCAGCGGCGCGCCTGGAACAGCTCAACCGCCTCAAAGATATCCGTGCCGGTCTCGACGGCGCGCGTTCCGGCGTGAACGATGCACAAATCAAAGCCGACAACGCGCGCATCAAAGCCGATGACGCCCGCAACGCCGAACGCGCCGCCCGCCAAACCCTGCGCGAACGCGAGCAAGCTCATAATCAGGCGCGCGAAACCGTCAACGCCATCCGCGCCAAAATCGCCGAGCAAAATTCCAAGCTCGAAGCCGTGGGCGCGGCCATGCGAACTGCCGAACACGACATCGCCGAAGCCGAGGCCCACAAAACCGAAGCCGTCGAAACTTTAGCCAACCTGCCCGACACCGACTTGGCCCGCGAAGCCGTCATGAAGGTGCGCGAAGAGCTGGCGGAAAAACGCGCCATTCAAGTGGAACGCCAAGGTGTTCACGCGGGCCTTAAACGCGCGGCGGAAGAACGCACCCGCCGTCAGTCCGACATCCAGACCGAGCTTACTTCATGGACACAGCGCAGCGAGGGTGCTGCCAAACGCATTCAAGATTTGGAAGCGCGCACCCAGCAAATCCGCGAAGAACTGGCCGAATTGGCCAAACGTCCAGAAGAAATCCGCGAAAAACGCGGGCAACTGCTCGACTTGATCGACGCATCGCAAAACAAGCGCAAGACCGCTGCCGATCAACTGGCCGAAGCTGAAGCCAAGCTGGCCGAAGCCAACAAGGAATTGCGCGACGCCGAAAGCGCTCTAAGCACCGCCCGCGAAACCCGCGTGCGCATCGAAGGCGCCGTAGAACAGGGCAAACAGGCCTGCGCATCGATTGCCGAACGCGTCAAAGAAAAGTTGGACTGCGGACCCGACGATCTGGTGGGCATTGCCGAACTGGAAGAAGGCGAAGCCCTGCCCGATCTGGAATCGTCTGAGAGCAAAGTCGAGCGCTTAGTACGCGAACGCGACACCATGGGCCCCGTCAACCTGCGCGCCGAAGAAGAATCGCGCGAAATGGACGAACAGATCGAAACCCTTAAAACCGAGCGCGGCGATCTGATCGAAGCCATCGAAAAACTGCGCCGGGGCATCAACGAACTCAACCGCGAAGGCCGCGAACGGCTGCTGACCTCTTTCAAGGAAGTGGACAAACATTTCCAGGAACTGTTCGTGCGCCTGTTTGGTGGTGGCCAGGCGCACCTAAAACTGATCGAGGCCGAAGACCCCTTGGAATCGGGCCTGGAAATCATGGCCAGCCCGCCGGGCAAACGCATGCAGGTGTTGTCGTTGCTATCGGGCGGCGAACAGGCCCTGACGGCAACCGCGCTGCTGTTTGCCGTGTTTATGACCAATCCAGCCCCCATCTGCGTGCTGGACGAAGTCGACGCACCGCTCGACGATGCCAACGTTGACCGATTCTGTACGTTGCTGGAAGAAATCGCCACCGCAGGCACCACGCGTTTCATGATCATTACCCACCATCGCATGACCATGGCCCGTATGGAGCGCCTGTTCGGCGTCACCATGGCCGAACGCGGGGTGTCGCAATTGGTCAGCGTAAACCTGGAACAAGCCGAGCAAATCCACGAGTCGGCCAAGGGTGCCGCATAGGCGTCTCAATTCGACCGATATCGTCTTTATTATCAGTTACTTATATTAGAGATTGCCGGCCTTGACAGAGGGGTGCATCCGGCTATTATGCCCCCGCTTCCGGCCATCGGCCCGGCACCCCGTGGGAGGGCGATTTCATATGGATGAAAAAGACTCCGAACGGACATCGAGTACGCTAGACGCGCGCCTCAAACAAGCGCGCCAAGCCTTACAGGGCAAGGCCCCTAGGGCTCCTGGTTTACGCGGTGAGGCGTCGGGTTTTGGCCAGGCAATGCGCGTTGGAGCCGAATTGATTTCGGGTCTGGTGGTTGGGACCATTTTAGGGTGGCTTTTTGACCGCTGGTTCGACACCAAACCTTTGATGATGATCATTTTCATCTTCTTAGGCGGCGCGGCAGGCATTTTAAACGTTTTCCGCACGGCCATGAGCATGGCTGCGGAAGCGCAAGACGGGCCCGAAACCGGGCCAGAAGTAGGGACGGAAAACAAGCCTTTGGGCGCTGGAAAAGAAGATTCGAGCACCAAAGCGCATGAAAAATGAGTAATTCACCCTTTTTCATGCGGCTGGGGCTTGCTCTAACCGTCCATCACGTATAGGAAAGGGGCGCATTTTTTGTATGCGCCAACCGACTAAAGACCGACCGCAACCTGATCAGGCGAGACAAAGACGTGGCCAACCCTATTGCACAGTTTGAAGTGAAAACTCTGATCCCGCTGAATCTTGGCGGCGTTGACGCTTCTCTCACCAATTCCGGCGCCTTCATGGTGCTGACGGTCGTCGCCATTACTGCGTTCTTGGTTTTAGGCATGCGCAAACGCGATCTGATCCCCGGGCGCTGGCAATCAATGGCAGAACTGAGCTACGAGTTCATTGCCGGATTGCTGCGCGATAACGTCGGTTCCGAAGGCCGCCGCTACTTCCCCTTCATCTTTTCGCTGTTCATGTTCATCTTATTCGCGAATCTGTTGGGCCTGCTGCCTTACGCCTTCACCACCACCAGCCACATCATTGTGACCTTCGTCTTGGCCATGGTCGTGTTTATCGGCGTAACCATCGTCGGCTTGGTGCGCCACGGCGGTCACTTCTTCTCGTACTTCGTGCCCTCGGGCGTACCGATGGCCGTTATGCCGCTGATGATTCCGATTGAGATCATTTCGTATCTCTCGCGTCCGGTGAGCTTGGCTGTACGTCTGTTCGCCAACATGACTGCCGGTCACACCATGATGAAGGTGTTTGCTGGTTTTATTATCCCGCTGGGCGTTTTCGGCATTGCGCCGTTTGTCGTCGACGTCGCCTTGGTGGGCTTTGAATTGCTGGTTGCGTTCTTGCAGGCCTACGTCTTCACGGTGTTGACCTGCCTCTATCTGCATGACGCGATCCACCTGCACTAAGACGCAGGAAACGAACACATAAACCCTAATCTTTGTTCAAGTTGAGCCACTAAAGGAATTAAACCATGGAAATTGAAGCCGCGAAGATGATTGGTGCTGGTCTGGCCGTTATCGGCCTGGGTGGCGTTGGTGCCGGTATCGGCAACATTTTTGCCTCCCTGATCAGCGCTATTGCCCGCAACCCCGCTTCCGAAGGCCAAGCTTTTGGCCGCGCCATCCTGGGCTTCGCCCTGGTTGAAGCCGTTGCACTGTATGCGCTCGTGATCGCGTTCCTGATCCTGTTCGCATTTTAATTTAGATCCGATTTTTCGGCGGTGGGCGAAAGCCTATCGGTGAACGCTCACCGCCAAACGGATCTTCACCAACAGACAGGCAGGAGCCCGCACATGCGGATTCTGAATTCGACCATTGCAATGGGCCTCGGCACCCTGGCGAGCAGCTTAGTCGCTGTTTCTCCGGCTTCTGCCGCGGGTCTGCCGCAGCTGGATGCTTCCACCTACTCCGCGCAAGTGGTGTGGCTGGTCATTACGTTCGTCATTCTCTACGTGTTGATGGCGAAAATGGCCTTGCCGCGCATCGGCGAGGTTTTAGAAGAACGCCAGAACAAAATCGACGACAACCTGACCAAAGCCGAAGAGTTGAAGGCCCAGGCCGACACCGCTGCTCAGGCTTATGAAACGTCCCTTTCCACTGCCCGCACGAAGGCGCAAGGCGCCATCCGCGACGTCAAGGAAAAGGCCGCAGGCGAAGCCGCCGCCCGCCAAAGCGCATTGCACGACAAGCTGAAAACCCAGATCGCCGAATCCGAAAAGGCCATCGCGTCGGCCCGTGACGAAGCGTTGGCAGGCATCAAAGACGTCGCCACCGACGTGGCTTCCAGCGTCATTGAAAAGCTGGTCGGTGAGGCACCGGATGGCAAGTCTGTGAGCGGGGCCATTCAAGCCGCGCTCAAAAGCCGGGCCTGAGGGAGAGCGATATGTTGATTAGCCAAGCCCACGCCGAAGAAACCACGACCGAGGCCACCACTGAGGCGGGCCACGGAGCGGCCGCACCTCATGCGTTTTACGAAGACCCGACGTTCTTCGTTGCCGTTGCATTCGTGCTGTTCTTCATCATCTTCGGCAAAAAATTGGGCAACGCCATGGGCGCCATGCTCGACAACCGCGCACAGAAAATTAGCGACGAGATCGAGCAGGCCACCCGCCTGCGCGAAGAAGCTCAGGATCTTTTGGCATCATTCGAGAAAAAGCAGCACGAAGCGCTAAAAGAAGCCGCAGCCATTGTCTCGGCCGCCAAGGAAGAAGCCGAACGCCTCGCCACCGAGGCCGCCCAGCAACTGGAAAGCAGCCTCAAGCGTTCCGAGCAGCTCGCCAAAGACCGCATCGCTCAAGCCGAAGCCCAGGCAATCGCCGAAGTGAAAGCCCAGGCCGTAAGCCTCGCCATGGATGCCGCCAAGCGCATCTTGGAAAGCGACCTGAGCGGTAAAAAGGCCGATGCCCTGGTCGACAAGGCCATCCAGGACCTAGACGGCAAGCTGCACTGAGTTTCAGCGCCAGCCAAACCATCAAAAAGCCCCTGCTCAATGAGTGGGGGCTTTTTCTTTTCCACGCACGTTAGGACTTGAAAGGCAGAAACACCACTTTCCAGAACTCCTCTGATCGGGGGTAGTTTTCGGGTTTATCGACACCCAATCGAGATGGGCTTTCGCTAGGTTTGTATATGAAGGTTCCAAACGTCATATCCCAAAACGGCGTGATCGCTCCGTAGTTCCTGGCCTCGCTGAAGTCAGCGCTATGGTGGTAGCGGTGAAGCTCCGTGCCGATAAACAAATAATTGAGCCATCCGGCGCGGATATCCATATTGAAATGTGAGAAAGCCCCATTCACCCCCATGATAATATTCATCAGCAACACGACCTCCGGGGAGAACCCCGGAAGATACACCACTCCGGCATATATCACCCAGCGCACGACCATAAAATTCAAAGGATGGCCAACCGCATGCATCAAGATGTAAACGCGGTCTGGCAGATGGTGTGCGGCGTGTACCCGCCACAGGAAACGCCCAATTGGCCCTCCGAGTTCGTGACTCAAACGATGATACCAATACTGAAAAAATTCATACCCTAAAAGAAGCGCCAATACGGCGGGGAGGAGCGGCCAATCACGCATTGGACCGGAACTTTCCCCCGCTAGATAAAACGCAATGTAAGGACCAACGAAACGGACAGCCACTGTTAAGGCTAGGCCCGAGATAATATATTTCAAGTCCCTCTTGAAAGAGGTCCATGTCATGGACCATCGCTTATCCAGAGGGAACACCGCCTCAAGACCTGCAAGGCTCGCCATAATGCAGATTGCCGTGGCACCGTAAGTTGTCTCGTACGACCATCCCAAGATGATAGCCGCGGTGCCCAACCCCAAAAAACCGAACAAATATATCGGATAAAGCGTCAGACTAAGCACGTCACGCAAAATTGTACGCTGCAACATGGCTTCCCCTCTTCAGTCCGGAAAATCCCGACAAATGACATCCACAATTCGAAGGATGAACTCGTCCTCGATCTTACCCCCGTGCGCACCTTGCAACTCAAACAGCGCCGCGCTATGCAAGCATGACATTAAGGCAATCCCTACCGCCATCGGATCGACAATGGGTAGCCGAGAGTTTTCTATTTCTCGTTCAATGTAGGCGATAAGATTCATGGCCAAGTGCTCCGACGGCGAACCGTGGAACGTCTTGCGCCATGCGGACACGTCAAACTCCGGGTGGGTCAACAAAAGCAACTCGCACGGCAAGGCCGCCCGGTAATACGTCATCACCGCATCCGTCACCGCATGTACGCGTGCCTTGGGCGAAAAACCCTGCACGCCACTTGAAAACTCAGGAATGGAAACGCATGTCGTGGTCAGTGCCGAAAGCACCAAATTATTCTTGGTGCCAAATCGCTGAAACAAAACACCTTCGGAGACACCGGCGCGTGTGGCGATAGATTTGGTCGAAGCGCCTAAACCGTCGCGCAAGAGGATTTCCCTAGCCGCCGCCAGAATCAAATCGTCATCAATGGTCTTCACCCGCGCCATGACATCCCCATAATAAGTAAGTTATTACATATTTATATAGTTCGCCTCTCTTGTCAAGACAGCAATCATGTAATCAGCCGCAGCGCGCGTCGATGATCACACCCTTGGCGTCGGTATAGATGTTCAGCCGCCCAGGGTTGAAATCCATGGTCACGGCGCTATTGGGCTTAATCACTCGGTGCGGCTTAAAGGTTATGGTCCCGGCCAACGGCTTACCGATTAGACTTTTGTAATAAACCGCCGCCGCTTCGCAGGAAGCGAAAGCGGGTGGAGTCTGGCCTTGTGCAGAGCTGGAACACGCGGCCAATATCGGCAAGACACAAAGCATCTTCATCCACGTCCGCATGTCCCTCAACCCCCGATCAACGCCACCCATTCGGCCTCATTCAGCACCCGCACACCCAGTTCACGGGCTTTTTTTTCTTTGGATCCTGCTCCCGGCCCCGCCACTAAGATGTCGGTCTTGGCCGACACCGAGCCTGAAACCTTCGCGCCCAGCGCTTCGGCTTTGGCCTTGGCCTCGCCCCGGCTCATAGTTTCCAAGGTGCCGGTAAACACCACCGTTTTTCCCGCCACCGGACTGCCTTCGGTCGAAGGGGCGATGAACGGCTCGACAGCGACAAACCGCAACAAATCATCCAAGACTTCGCGATTGTGCGGTTCGGCGAAAAACTCCACCAGATCGTCAGCCATGGCCCTGCCGATGCCGTCAATGGAAAGCAGTTCTTCCAGTGCTTCAGAGCCGATCACGCGCGCATCCTGCATGGCGGTGCGCAGGCGATCCATCGTGCCGTATTGTTTGGCCAGTAGGCGGGCGGTGGCTTGCCCCACCTGGCGAATGCCCAGCGCAAATACAAACCTCGGCATATCGATGGTGCGTTTGGCGGCAATGGCGGCGATCAGGTTTTGGATGGATTTTTCCTTCCACCCTTCACGCCCGGTGAGCATTTGCGCATTCAAGCGGAAAATATCGCCGGGAGTTTTGATCAGGCCATCGTCGAAAAAGTTGACGATATGCTTGCCGCCTAAACCTTCGATGTCGAAGGCATTTCGGGAAACGAAGTGGATCAACCGTTCATGCGCCTGGGCTGGACACACCAGCCCCCCGGTGCAGCGTGTCGCAGCCTCGCCTTCTTCACGCACCGCATGGCTTTGGCACACCGGGCACACGGTGGGAAATTCGTAACCCGGGCGCGACGCATGACGGCCATCGTCCACCACCTCCAACACCTGGGGGATGACGTCGCCCGCGCGTTGAATGCGTACCCGGTCGCCAATGCGAATGTCTTTTTCCTGGATATAATCGGCATTGTGCAAGGTCGCATTACTGACCACAACGCCACCGACCGTCACGGGTTCGAGCCGCGCCACCGGGGTCAACACCCCGGTACGACCGACCTGAATGTCGATCCCCTGCACGATCGTTTCAGCCTTTTCGGCGGGAAACTTATGCGCGATGGCCCAGCGCGGCGCACGCGACACAAAACCTAAACGTTCCTGCCAATCGAGGCGGTTGACCTTATAGACTACGCCGTCGATGTCGTAATCCAAACTCGCACGCTGATTCTGAATCAACGTGTAATGCGCCACGATGTCGGCCACCGAACGGCAAAGCTTGGTAAACGGGTTGACGATAAATCCCCAAGCCTTCAATCGGTCGAGAAAATCATTATGCATGGACCAGCTTGCGGCGCTCACTTCCCCCCACGCATACGCAAAGAACTTCAAGGGGCGTTTAGCGGTAATGGCGCTGTCCAGTTGACGCAGCGATCCGGCGGCGGCGTTGCGTGGGTTGGCGAAGGGTTTTTCCCCCGCCGCCTCCTGGCGTTCGTTGAGCGCGAAAAAATCGGCCTTGGACATATAGACTTCGCCGCGCACTTCCAATACATCCGGCACGCCGACGGGTAGAGATTGGGGAATATCCGCTACCGTGCGCGCATTGGCAGTGACGTCTTCGCCTTCCTCACCATCGCCGCGGGTCGCGGCCTGAACCAATTTCCCATGCTCATAACGCAGCGAAATGGACAGGCCATCGATCTTGGGTTCGGCCACCATCTCCAGCACCTGGGCGGGGTCGCTCAGTTCCTTCAGAAAACGGCGGATACCCGCCAGAAAATCCTCTAACTCTTCTTCCGAAAAAACGTTTCCCAGCGACAGCATCGGTTTGGCATGCCGCACCTTCTTAAATCCGGCGACGGCGGGTGCGCCGACCCGCTTGCTGGGACTGTCGGAACGCACCGACAATGGAAACTTGAGCTCAATCGCATCATTGCGGCGACGCAGCGCATCATAATCGGCATCGCTGATTTCAGGGGCGTCCTTGGCATGATACAGCGCGTCGTGTTTTTTGATTTCTTTGGCCAGCCGGGCCAGTTCCCGGTCGGCCTCGTCTGCGGTGAGTTGATCCACCGCGATTTGACTTACGTCCACAGGCGTCATTGCGCCGCCCCAGATGCTATCCCAGACACCCCCCCTGGCGCCGCCCCGACCAACAAGCTTTTTGCCGCCGCCAAGGCCTCATGGGTAATGCTTTCGCCCGCCAGCATACGGGCGATTTCGTCGGCGCGTTCAGCGGCATCCAACACCCGCACCGATGTGCGCACTTGGCCGCCCATTTCGGCCTTGGACACGTGCAGATGCACTTGGCCGCGCGCCGCCACCTGCGGGCTGTGAGTAACGACCAACACCTGCACGGACTTGCCCAACTGCGCTAGACGCTGGCCCACCGCATCGGCGACTGCGCCGCCGATACCGCTATCGACTTCATCGAATACCAGCGTCGGCACCGGATCGGCCTGAGCCAGCACCACTTTCAACGCCAACATGAAGCGCGACAACTCACCACCCGAGGCAATCTTGTTCAACGGCCCGGCGGGCGCGCCAACGTTGGTCGCCACTTCAAACGCCACCCGGTCCCAACCGCGCTCGGTCCAATCGTGTTCTTCGGCCAGGGTCTTGATGGTGGTGCGAAAATCTGCGGCGCCCAATTTCAAAGGCTCTAATTCGCGGCTCACCGCAATATCTAATCCATTTGCTGCTTGCTTGCGGGCTTGGCTCAGTTTGGTCGCCGCCTCGCTATAGGCGGCACGAGCCTGCAATTCGGCGCGTTTAAGCGCGGCCAAACGCTGGCCACCGTCTTCGATGCCCGCCAACTGGCGCGCTAACTTGTTATGAAGCCCCGCCAGCGCGGTCACGTCCACATTGTGTTTGCGCGCCAGCGCACGTAGCGCGAACAGACGTTCTTCGACCTGTTCTAGGTGACGCGGGTCCAAATCGACGCGGTTGGCCGCAATGTCGAGCTCGCTCATCGCCAACGCCACAGATTCGGCAGCCTGATCGAGCGCCTTCAACGCCGGGTCCAACAGGCCCTCGGCCTTTTGCGCCACCGGGTCCAATACACGCACGGCGTCGCGCAACATGCGTTCCACACCATGACCGCTATCGAGCGCCTTGGAAGCTTCGTTCAGCGCATCGATCAATTTTTCGCCATGCATCAACATCTGACGTTCATGGGCCAGACGTTCTTCTTCACCCTCAACGGGGTTGATTTTTCCCAGTTCTTCGACTGCGTGACGGAGAAATTCTTCATCGCGACGCGCGGCTTCCATTTCATCTTCGGCGCGCTGGCATTCCGCCACCGCATCGCGCCAAGCATGAAATGCAGTGCGCACAATGGCGCTAAAAGCACCATGGCCGCCGTGCGCGTCCAACAGGCCCAAATGAGTGGCCGGATTAAGCAGACGCTGGTTATCGAACTGACCGTGGACTTCCACCAGTTCATCGCCCACTTGGCGCAACAAACCGATGCTGACCGATTGATCGTTGATGAACGCCCGCGAACGCCCATCCACGCCTAACTGACGGCGCAACATCAACGGTTCGCCTGCCAACGCCAGACCATGCTCGTCCAGTAGGGCATAAACCGGATGATCGGGTGGCAAATCAAACTCGGCGGTAGCGGTAGCCTGATCCGCGCCATGGCGCACCAAGCGCGCCTCGGCCCTGGCCCCCAATGCAAGACCTAAGGAATCCAGCAAAATGGACTTGCCTGCACCGGTTTCGCCCGTCAGGACGCCCAGGCCCGAGACAAACTCAAGCTCCAGACGTTCGATCAACACCACATCGCGAATAGAAAGGCGGCTCAGCATGGGCCTTGGTCCCCTAAACGTCCCTTACCACATTTTGTACCAGGGTTCGTCCTGGGGCGCTTTGATGGACGGATCTTCCAGTAGCGCATAGGTTTCCAGATACCACTTGCTGGAAGGGAAGTTGTGCCCCAACACGGCGGCATTTTTCTTCGCTTCCTCACGCAAGCCCAACGCCAAATAACTTTCCACCAGACGATGTAACGCTTCGGGTGCGTGGGTGGTGGTTTGATATTTATCAACCACGGAATCAAAACGATTAATGGCGGCGAGCCACTGCTGGCGCGACTGATAATAACGCCCGATTTTCATTTCCTTGCCCGCCAGGTGATCGTAGGTCAGTTCGATCTTCAGTTGGGCATCGCGGGAATACTCGCTTTCGGGATAACGCGTGATCAGTTCCTTCAGCGTCTTCAACGCCAACTGGGTCATCAACTGATCGCGGCCCACGTCTGATATCTGCTCGTAATAACAC
Source organism: Rhodospirillales bacterium (assembly GCA_024653965.1). Lineage (GTDB taxonomy): Bacteria > Pseudomonadota > Alphaproteobacteria > Rhodospirillales > Magnetovibrionaceae > JANLGW01. The sequence goes on along the minus strand of JANLGW010000109.1, from coordinate 37,733 downwards.
AAGCCCTTCAGGTAATACGCATACGGCGCGTCCTTATTAGACGGATGCAACTGGATAAACCGATCCAGCGCCACCACAGCCTCATCGTATTTGTTGGCCATATAGAGGCTATAGGCCGCCATCACCTGGGCCTTAACCGCCCAGTTGGAATAGGGATGCTGGCGTTCGACTTCATCGAATTTCACGGATGCCGCATCGAAATTACCCTGCTGCAACTGATCCACGGCGGCGTTATAAAGCTGCGTCACCGGCTCTTCTTCGTATGCTTGGTCGGTGGTCTTGTTACCTGAACAAGCGCCGAGGATAATCGCGCCCGCCAGTGCAAACGCCGAAACGAAGTGAGATGTGCGAAAGGCCATGTCTAATCCGGTTTTCAAATGTCAGCAGGGCAAATGCCGAGGTTGTGCAGAAATTGATCGCGCGCGGATTATATCATGGGCTTTGGGGGCTGTGTCTACAACCCCGCCAGCTTACATTTTGGGCTGGTTTTCTCCCTGTTTCCGGGCTTTTTTCCCCGAGGGATAAAACAAAAAACGCGCCGGATGGCGCGCTTTGTCACGAATCGAAAAAAATCAGTTCGGTCTTAGGCCATCGCCGGGCTGGCGGCGACATTTTTCTTAGTCCACGACGAACCACCCTGAAGCACCTTGGACCGAGTATCGGCATCGGTCATTTCAACGATTTCGTAATTTTCAGGGTTAGCAAACAATTCACGCAGCAACGCATTGTTCAGCGCATGGCTGGAACGGTCGCCAGAGTAATGGCCCAAAATCGGCGCACCGGCTAAATACAAATCGCCAATCGCATCTAGGATTTTGTGGCGCACGCATTCATCATCGAAACGCATGCCATCTTCGTTGAGAACTTTATCGCCACTGACCACTACGGCGTTATCCAGCGAGGCCCCTTTGGCCAAACCAGCGGCCCACAGCATTTCCGCTTCATGCAGAAAGCCAAAGGTGCGGGCACGGGCGATTTCATCTTTGAAATTGCCATTTGTCATGCCCAAGGTCATGGCCTGAGCGCCAATGATGGGGCTAGAAAAATCAATCTTGAAGTCCAGCGAAAAACCATCGGCAGAAACCAAGCTGGCCATTTTTTCGCCATCAACGACGGATACGGACTTGAGCACACGAATGGCCTTGCGGGGAGCATCTTGCTCAACCACGCCGGCACATTCGATCAAAAACAGAAATGGCGCGGCACTGCCATCCATAACCGGAACTTCGGCGCCGCCAACTTCGATCAACGCGTTATCCACACCCGCGCCGGCAAGCGCGGCCATCAGATGTTCAACGGTACCAATTGTCTTGCCCTTAGCGCCAAGGGTCGTGCACATGAGAGTATCAACGACCTGATGATAGGCGGCGGGGATTTCGACGCCTTCGCCCGCAACGTCGGTACGGCGGAACACGATGCCTGTGTTGACGGCGGCAGGATGGAGGGTCATGGAGACTTTGTCCCCAGAATGCAGGCCAATACCGGTGCAGCTAATGACGCTTTTCAGAGTCTTTTGCATCACTGCCGTATTTTGCGCGGTATTTTGGGTGCCCCCCATGGACGGTCTCACTTTTGATCTCTTAGATTCATGCGCCCCACAAAGACAGAGCGCTCCAGTAATGGGTGTATCACCCTGTCCCGAAGCGCTCAAATCAAAGAGTGTTACCTTTTGTTACAAATCAAACCGTTCATCGACCATCAATTGGCTTGGCGGCGCAGAAATGCCGGAATATCCAACAAATCATCTTCAGACGGCGAGGTTTGCAGGCGTTCTTCAGGATTCAACCCACCCAGTGTCGGTTCAAGCAAGGCCTGCTGACCACCGCCGGTGCTGCGCATTGCCGGTTTCGGAGCCGGACCGAATGACATCGTCGGTTCCGCCTTGATCGCCGGGGCCTGCGGCTCAGATTTGGCCTGACCGAACATCGAAACCTTATTTTTGGCGCCACCGGTTACACGCTCGAACAGGCTCAACCCCTTCGGCTTAGCGGAAACTTCGGCACCGTTCATCAGCGCGGCTTCAGCCATCGGATCGATATGGGCTTCTTCCTGTGCCGTATGCGCGGCGGGCGCAGACGGAATATAGGCATCTTCATTGAGCGCGCTCGGCATAGCTGCCGGGGCAGGCTGCACCCACACCGGCTCCATTACGGGCGCTTCGGCGGCAACTTCGGCTTCAAATTCAGCCTCAGCCTCGACGTTCGTCATATCCGAATCATCGTGAACGGCGTTTTCGTGTTCAACGCCTTCATCAACGACGACATCAAGACGCATAACGGGCTCGTCCACCGGATCTTCAACTGTGCCCGGCTTTTCAGTCGGCGCCTGAGCGACGGTCGCTTCAAATGCAAAGGCTTGGTGCGGCGCAGCCGGAACAGGTTTGGAGGCAACGGCGACCGAATGTACGGACAATACGGACGGCTCCGCACGACGCGACCGCTCGGCAGCAATACCGGTGGCCACGACGGACACGCGCATACGGCCTTCCATCGAATCGTCAAAGGTGGAACCGAAGATGATATATGCATCTTCATCCACTTCCGAACGGATACGATTGGCAGCTTCGTCGACTTCAAACAAGGTCATATCGGACCCGCCGGTAATGTTGATCAGCACGCCGTTTGCGCCCGCCATGGAACTATCATCCAGCAGCGGATTGGAAATTGCGGCTTCGGCGGCATCAAGCGCACGACGATCGCCTTCGGCCTCGCCGGTACCCATCATGGCCTTGCCCATCTCGCTCATAACCGAGCGCACATCGGCGAAGTCCAGGTTGATCAGCCCCGGCATGACCATCAAATCGGTCACACCGCGCACGCCGGAATAGAGCACATCGTCGGCCATTTTGAAGGCATCGGCGAAGGTGGTCTTTTCGTTGGCGACACGGAAAAGGTTCTGGTTGGGAATGATGATCAAGGTATCGACGTACTGCTCCAGTTCCTCGATCCCCTTATCGGCGAGGCGCAGGCGATGCATGCCTTCAAACTGGAACGGCTTGGTCACCACGCCAACGGTCAACACGCCCAAGTCACGGGCAGCGCGCGCAATCACCGGCGCAGCGCCGGTACCGGTGCCGCCGCCCATGCCCGCAGCGATAAATACCATGTGCGAGCCTTTGATCTGCGCGTTGATTTCGTCGATGGTCTCTTCCGCCGCAGCGCGCCCGATCTCAGGCTTAGACCCCGCGCCAAGCCCCTGGGTAAGACCGGTGCCGAGTTGAATTCGTCGGTCGGTTTTGGAAAACGCCAGCGACTGAGCATCGGTATTCGCAACAACGAAATCGACGCCTTCCAGTTTCGCGTTAATCATGTTGTTCACGGCGTTTCCGCCCGCGCCGCCGACACCGATTACGGTAATACGGGGCTTCAGCTCGACAGCCTCATTTCGCGGTACGTTTAAGTTGATGCTCATGGTGGTATCCTCACTCCGCCCGTTTCTATACTTTTCGCCCACAAACCCTTAAAAAATAGTTTCTTTTTATGAATTGATTCTCGATTCGCCTTGGCTTTTTCTAAGCGGACTCCTTAGGAATTTCTGACTCGTGTATTGAATCTATACTTGGTGCCTAGAAATTATCCCGGAACCACTGTCCAATCCGGCCCAAACGGCTTGCCGATTGCACCTTGGGCTGATATGCGCGACCTATAATTCGTCCTGGAGTTTCAATAGCATGGCTGATCAACCCTGCACAGACTGAGAACTGCGGCCCGCTCGCCGCTTCGGCCATTCCCTCCAAGTAACGAGGCTTGGCCATGCGTACCTGAGCCTTGTTCAACACCTCGCCCGCCATCTCGCGCACTCCCGGCAATAAACTCGCTCCACCCGTCAGCACCACGCGCGGGCCGGATAATTTTTCGAACCCTGCCGCGTTGAGACGATCACGCACCAACTCAAACGTTTCTTCCATGCGGGGGCGAATGATCCCCACCAGCATGCTGCGTGGCACCGTATTGGTTTCACCGGTTTGTTCTTCGCCGATCAACGGCACCTTAATCACTTCACGGTCGTCGCTGGGCGATGGCATACAGTTGCCATATAGCGTCTTCATGCGCTCGGCGTGCTGCACCGGAGTCGACAGACCTCGGGCGATATCATTGGTGACGTTCGCGCCGCCTACCGGCACACAGTCGGCATGGATCAGCTCGCCGTCGAAAAACACCGAAATCGATGTCGTGCCGCCGCCTAAATCGATCAGCGTCACGCCCAACTTCATCTCGTCTTCCACCAACGCCGACATGGCCGAGGCATAAGGCGAGATCACACGCCCGCCGATACCGAGGTGACAACGGTGGAGGCAGGTTTCAATGTTACGCAACGCATTGGTACTTGCCGTCACCACATGCAAATTAACGCCCAAACGGTTGCCAAACATGCCGCGTGGGTCGCGCACGCCCTTATTGCCGTCAATGGAATACCCCACAGGGATGGAATGGACGACCTCTTGATCTGCGGGAAGCTCCCCCGTCAAACGGCTTGCATCTAAAATTTTACGTAAATCCTGATCGCCGATTTCGTGGCCGGAAATACCGATATCATAAGCCACCAGACGCGACTTAAAGTGTGCGCCAGAAACCGCGACCCAGACATCGTGCACATTGGCTCCCGCCATTTCCTCGGCGGCGCCCACGGCGGCGCGCACCACCGTTTCGACTTCATCCATATCGACGATGGCGCCATGATGCACCCCCTTCGAAACGTGATGACCGACGCCGATAATACGTGGCGGACGCGTGCCCTCCTGCCTCGCAATCAGGCAAGTTACCTTGGTGGTTCCAATGTCCAGCGCGGCAACCAGTCCATTTCTCGGTTTTGCCTGTTTTTGTTCCCGATGCATCTATATTGCCCCGTTTCTCGGAGCCTCCTAAGTTTCTTGTCCCGGCGTAAGTTTAGGCGTATCGGTCGTCGTATTCTGAGGAATGCGCGCTACACCTTTACGCACGATCACCCGATCTGGGGTGCGCAGATCCAATACCTTAACCTCACGCCCCATGACGCCGGTTTCCCGTTCAAAATCGACCAGCCGGGCCAATGCCTGCGGCACGTTAATTTCCGGCAAGCGCACATCGACGCCGCCAGCAAGCATCAAATCCCACCGCCGCCCGCCGACACGTACGGCAGCCTTCACCTGCTTTTTCAATTCCGGCTGCGTGTCCAGCAGTTCCAGCAGTCCGCCCACATGGAGCGGCGCATCCTCTCCCACCACATGGATGAGCTGTGCAAATCGTCCCAGCTCTTCGCGGGTAATGACTTTCCCTTCTTCGTCGATAAGTGCGAACAGCCCTTGGTTCTGCCACAACGCCATAGGACGGCGTTCGACCAGATGCACCACTAAGGTATCGGGCAATAATCGCTCGACGCGCGCGGTCAATACCCACGGCAACCCTTCCACGCGTGCTTTTGCGGCTTCAAAGTCATACGCCAAAATAGGTGCCCCACGGGCAATGCCCATGGCGTTCAATAAATCGTCGCGTTTGGTTTCCACACGCCCCGTGACCAAGACGTCCTCAACCGTGAACCCCTGTTCGGCGGAAACTTTGATCATCACCCACTTGGTTTGATTGAGCGTATCTGCGACCCAGCCCGTCTTCTCCGCCCACATGCCTAAAGCGCCCAACAGAGCAATGCCCGTCAATACCCCGGCCGCCTGAACTGAACGCAACCGCCAAAGGGGTACAACACTCTTGCGCTTAGGCGTGTCGTGCAATGAGCCAGAGGATAAGTCACGCTCCAATTCCGGCGTACCAAAGGTACTTCCTTCCGCAGCAGAATTTGTTCCCCATACGCGTGTCAGCAATTTTATCATGCATCATACTCCGCGTTTTCCACCATCCATGTGACCAACTCCTCGAAACTGATGCCTGCAAACAGAGCCTGTTCAGGAACCAACGACGTCGGCGTCATACCCGGCTGGGTATTGACTTCAAGGATGTACAGCGTTTCACCATCGAAGCGGAAATCCGCGCGGCTCACCCCTCGGCAACCCAACGTCTGATGCGCCAACAGCGCCAGACGCATGGCCTCATCGTAAACGCCCTTATCCACGTTCGCCGGCACCTGATGGCTGGAACCACCCGTGGCATACTTTGCGTCGTAATCGTAAAATTCCCGTTCCGTCATGATTTCCGTGACGGTCAAAGGCCTATCGCCCATCACCGCGACGGTAAATTCGCGCCCGGGTATATAACGCTCCACCATCACGGCGTCGCCATAAGGCCAGCTATCGTTGGCGAACGGCAGCTCATTGGCGCCTTCGCGAATAATATGGATGCCGACACTGGAACCTTCATTCAACGGCTTGACCACGTAGGGCGGCTTCATCACATCGCCCGCCAGCACTTCGTCGCGGGTCACAACCTTATCTTCAGCCACGGGAATACCCGCATCGCGAAACAAGCGCTTGGCCAAAGGTTTGTCCATCGCCAGCGCCGATGCAGTAAGGCCGGAATGGGTATAGGGAATGCCTAAAATATCAAGCAGCCCCTGCATACACCCGTCTTCACCCCAACGTCCGTGCAACGCGTTGAACACCACATCAGGATGCGGATAAAGGCGCGACAACAACGCGCCAACATCGCGTTGCACATCGATAGCGGTAACCGAATAACCCGCGCGTTGCAGCGCCTTGGCACACGCCGCGCCCGACACCAGCGAGACATTGCGTTCCGCCGACCAGCCGCCCATCAGAACCGCCACTTGCTTGGTCATGGTTTGCCCCCTTTGGCCGAAACACCGATGCGCCGAATTTCCCACTGAAGTTCAACGCCTGAGGTTTCCTTCACGCGCCTGCGTACTTCCTCACCCAATGCCTCCAGATCCGCCGCCGTGGCGTCACCGTCATTGATTAAAAAATTGCAATGCTTTTCCGACACGTGCGCCCCACCGATACGCAACCCCCGGCAGCCCGCTTCGTCAATCAACTTCCAGGCCTTCAGACCTTCAGGATTTTTGAACGTAGAGCCGCCGGTTTTGGTGCGCAGCGGCTGACTGTCTTCGCGCGCATTTTTGATGTCATCCATGCGCGCCTGAATATCCGCAGCGTGGCCTGCATGGCCCAATAGGTGCGCTTCAATGAAAATCCAATCTTCCGGTACGGCGCTTTTGCGATAACTGAAGCCTAAATCCTCGGCGCTGAGTTCATGGCGGTTACCCTGCGTATCCAGCGCCACCGCGCCAACCACGACATTGTGCATTTCCGCACCGTAGGCTCCAGCGTTCATGCGTAGCGCCCCGCCGACGGTGCCCGGCACGCCGGACAAAAACTCCACCCCCGTTACACCCGCTTCCTGAGCCGCGCGCGCGACGTTACCGTCCAACGCACCCGCGCCGCAGATGATGTCGGCATGGTCTACTTCGATCTTGGCAAATTCCCGGCCCAAACGGATAACGACACCGGGTATGCCGCCGTCACGCACCAACAAATTAGACCCCACGCCAATCACGGTCACCGGCAAGTCTTTCGGTTTTTCTTTCAGAAATGCCGCCAGATCATCCGCATCGGCGGGCTTAAACAACACTTCTGCCGGACCGCCCACACCAAACCACGTCACTTTGGCGAGTGACGCGTTCTCGCTCAACCGTCCGCGCACGGGCGGAAGGCTTGCGATCAAATCGGTGCGATGGGCAGTCGCAGCCATCATTCAGCCGTTCCTTTTCCACCATGACGAACTTTACGCAACCGTTCGGGCAATGCGTTTGCCCATTGGGTGATGTTGCCCGCGCCCAAGAACACCACCATGTCGCCTTCGCGGGTCATGTCTTTGATGATTTCCGGCAATTCATCAGGGTTCACCAACGGCATCACCGTACGGTGACCGTGTTCACGCAGCCCCGCCACCAAGTGATCGCGATCGATGTTTTCAATCGGCATTTCGCCCGCTTCATAGACATCGGCCACCAACACGGCATCGGCGTCGTTAAAACAGGTGCAAAATTCTTCAAACAAATCACGCAACCGGGTATAGCGATGCGGCTGTACGATGGCGATCACTTGATGATCGCCCACCGCGCCACGCGCCGCCTTCAGAACTGCCGCGATTTCAACCGGATGGTGGCCATAGTCGTCGATGATGGTGACGCCATCCACGACGCCGGTTTTGGTAAAGCGTCTTTTCACGCCCTTAAAACCGCCGAACGCCTTGTTCAACACCGCCATATCGATGCCCATTTCGCGCGCAATGGCGGAAGCGGCAAGCGCATTCAACACATTATGCGATCCATACATGGGCAACTTCACGTCGTGAATGGTATACAAATCTTCATCGCCCCATTCGACAAAGGTGATGTCGAAGGTCATACCATCTGGACCTGGGCGTACATTGGAACCGCGCACCATGGCCTGCGGTGAAAATCCATACGTGATGATGCGCCGATCCGACACTCGCGGAATCAACGCCTGCACCTCGGCATGATCGATGCACAAGGCGGCAAAACCATAAAACGGGATGTTTTCGACGAACTGCACAAATGCTTTGCGCAGGGCGTCGAAATTACCGTAGTGATCCAAATGTTCTGGATCGATATTGGTCACCACCGCAATGGTCGCGGGCAACTTCAAAAAAGTGCCGTCGCTTTCGTCAGCTTCGGCCACCATCCAATCGCCGCTACCGAGCCGCGCGTTCGACCCCCAAGCGTTGATGATGCCGCCGTTGATGACCGTAGGATCAAGCCCAGCACAATCCAGCAACTGCGCAATCAACGATGTGGTAGTGGTCTTGCCGTGGGTGCCACCCACCGCAATGGACCACTTCAACCGCATCAACTCGCCAAGCATTTCGGCGCGCCGCACTACCGGAAGCAGCCGTTTACGTGCGCCGACCACCTCAGGATTGGTGGGTTTGACGGCGCTGGAAATCACCACCACACCAGCATCGCCGATATTGTCTTCGCTGTGACCGACGAAGACCTTGATGCCCAATTCGCGCAGGCGCGCGACGTTGGCGTTGTCGGCCTGATCGGATCCCTGCACCACATAACCGAGATTGTGCAGCACCTCGGCAATGCCACTCATGCCAATACCGCCAATGCCGACGAAATGAAGGGTTCCGATGGATAATGGCAACGCCCTCATGATACGGCTCCTTGTTTTGCGTGAATTAAACTCTCCACCATATCGGCCAATCGTCCCGCCGCATCGGCTCGCCCCAAATCGGCGGCGCAGCGCGCCGCTTTTTCCAGCACGGCGGGTAAATCCAATAGACTGTCCAAACGCGCGGCCAGGGCATCAACGGTGAAGTTTTCCTGCGACATGATCCAACCCGCACCTGCGGCGTCCACGGCCTGAGCGTTATAAGTTTGATGGTCATCTGCCGCAAATGGGTACGGCACCAAAATGGTCGGGCGCCCGACAACCAAAGCCTCGGCCACCGAAGACGCACCCGCGCGCGAAATCAACACGTGTGCGTTCGCCAATCGCTCCGGCACATCGTCAATGAATGAGGCCAGATGCGCGCGAATACCGCTTTGCTGGTAGGCGACCTTGACGTCGCCTAAATCTTCTTCGCGGCATTGTTGGGTTACATCAAGGCGCACCTTGATTGCATCCGGCAACTTGGCCAGAGCCGCGGGCACCACTTGGCTCAGCACCGTCGCCCCTTGCGAACCGCCCAGTACCACCACGCCCAAACGGGCATCACCCTCAGTCGCAGGGTAGGGCGTTCCTGCCTTGGCCGCAATGTTGGCGCGCACCGGCATGCCGGTCATTTGAACTTTGCTCTCGGCACCATGCGGAATACCGCGTGTATCGGCGAACGAAGTCGCAATGGCATTCACCCGTCCCGCCAACAAGCGGTTGGCGCGCCCCAGCAGTGCATTTTGTTCGTGAATGGCGGTAGGGGTGGATGTAAACGTCGCGGCCAGCATGGTCGGCACCGAGGCATAACCGCCGAAGCCCACCACCGCATCGGGGTTAAGCCGTTGCAACAAACGCCACGCCTGCCATGTGCCGATGCCCAATTCAGCAATACTTTTGATGCGCGCCGGCACGCTTTTACCCGCAATGCCGCCTGCCAAAATACGATGTTGCTCCAACGCGCCCAACGCGCCGCCATAGGCTTTGCCGCGTTTGTCGGTAACGAGCCCCAGACGATAACCTCTGTTCATCAGCTCATTGGCCAAGGCTTCGGCTGGGAACACATGGCCCCCAGTACCGCCAGCCGCCAACAAGACATGAGGCTTCGTCATCGATAACCACCTCCATATCCTGAGTTCGAGCCCGGCCGCACGCGGGTCAATGCCAACACCATGCCCATGCCCAATGCCAGCGCCAGGGTGCTGGAACCGCCGTAGGATATAAACGGCAATGTCATGCCCTTAGGCGGAACCAAGTTGGTGGTTGAAGCAATGTTGATAATCGCCTGCAGTGCGAACTGCGTCAGCAGTCCTGCCACCGCGACCATGACGAAAAAGTCGGAATCTCTAAATACCCGAGAGAAACCCCGCATCACCACAAAGGCAAACAGCGCCACGATCAACAGGCACAGCAACAGGCCAAATTCTTCGCCAGCGACGGCGAGAATAAAATCGGTGTGTGCGTCAGGCAGGACTTCCTTCACCCGCCCCTCGCCCGGCCCCCGTCCCAACAAACCGCCGTTGACGAAAGCGTCGAGAGAACGTTCGACCTGATAGCCCTTGCCACCCACCGGATCGAGAAAACGATCAATGCGCAAACGCACGTGATCGAACGTCAAGTATGCGCCAAAGCCGCCCAATATAAACAGCAGCGCAATTGCGCCGACTAAAACCAACGGCAATCCGGCGATGAAAAACTGCACCGCCCACACACATGAAATCACGATGGCCATGCCAAAGTCGGGTTGCAACAAAAGCAAGCCGCTCACCAATACAAACAGGCCGATGGCGATGGCGTAGCCTGGCACATCGTCATCCAGTTTTTGCGCCGAAAACATCCAAGCCGCCACCACGGCGAAGCTCGGCTTGATGAATTCGGACGGCTGCAACGAAAAGCCCGCAACCGACAACCAGCGCGTCGCGCCTTTGGTTTCAACGCCAATAAATAACACCAGCACCATGGCAAGCAACGCGCCGACGAACATCACCAACGCCAACCGCCGCACCCCGCGCGGGGTCATCATGGATACGCCGAGCATCAACAACAATCCCAGCGGCAAAAAGATAAAATGCCGGTGAACAAAGTGGAAGTTCTCCAAGCCGATGCGGTGGGCAACGGCAGGCGATGCCGCCAACACCAAAATCGCCCCCAACCCCGCAATGGCCATCACCGCCGTCAAGGTCCAGCGATCAATGGTCCACCACCAACGGCTGAGCAGCGACGTATCGGTGCGGGTAAACGTACTCATGACGACAATCCCTCCGCCGATTTTGCAAGATGGACATGGCCGCCCGGATGATCGACACGCATCGCCTCGACAATATCGCGGAACGTATCGCCACGATGTTCAAAATTGTTAAACTGGTCGAATGACGCACACGCGGGCGATAACAATACCGTCGGGCTGGCACACCCAGACGCCAATGCTGCTTCGCGCGCGCGATGAGTGGCGGTATCCAGATCGCCGCAGTGTTCATAGGCAACCTTACCGTCCAACTGCTTAGCAAAATCGTTCGCCGCTTCGCCGATCAAAAAAGCCCGGCGCACGTGAGAATACAAAAGCTCTAGACCATCCAGCCCGCCCTCCTTCGCGCGCCCGCCCACAATCCAGAAAATGTCGTCGTAACACGCCAATGCTTTAGCGGTCGCCTCAGCGTTGGTAGCCTTGCTGTCGTTGACATAGGTGACACCGGTAAAGTGAGCCACCACTTCCTGACGGTGAGCAAGACCGGGAAAACTTTTAATGCCTTGCACAATATCAGCCGCGTCCACACCCAGCATGCGCGCAGAGGCATAAGCTGCGGCGATATTCTGCGCATTGTGAATACCCGGCAAATTCGGCGCATCGCTCAACGTCATGACCGTGCGAGCCTGACCGTCAATGTCGTCGATCAAGTTGCCGTCCGCCACATATACGCCGCCCGGCGCAGGTGCCTGTGTGGCGATCGGCAGCACTTTGCGTCCGTTGCGTTTTTTTTGTTCTTCATAAATCTCGCGCATTACCGCGGTATCTACGCCGATGATCGCGGCATCGCCGGAGCCTTGATTGTGAAAGATATTTTTCTTGGCATGCACATAGCCGCCCATATCGCCGTGACGATCGATATGATCGGGCGTGACATTGAGCAGCACCGCCACCTTAAAACGCGCCGACGGGCACAGTTCCAACTGATAGGACGACAGCTCCAACACATAAAGCCCATCGTGTTCCATCATCGCCATGTCGCAAATCGCGGGGCCTAAGTTACCGCCGACTTCGACATCACGTCCGGCTTCTTCCATGACATGACCCAGCAACGCCGTCGTGGTTGACTTGCCGTTGGTGCCCGTAATCGCGGCAAACGGCGCATTGGCGCCCGATGTCGCCAGCAATTCCATGTCGCCGATAATCGGCACGCCGGCATCCTTGGCCATACGCGCGGCCGGGTGCGGCTTAGGATAGGTGTGTGCAATACCGGGGCTGATCACCAAAGCATCCATGGCCGCCCAGTTGATGCGTTCAGGTTCGCGCACGGGTAAAGCTTCCGCCTTGGCCGCGTTGCGTGACGCTTCGTTATCGTCCCATACCAAGACCCTTGCGCCGCTGCGACACAGCGCGCGTGCCGCTGCCAGCCCGGATTTTCCCAACCCTAAGACGACGACGTGTTTGGTGGCTAACCCTTCGCACGAAATCATGCGTTTTCTCTCTTACCTCAACTTCAAGGTCGATAATCCGACCAGGGCCAAAATGGTGGCGATAATCCAAAAGCGGATGACGATGGTCGATTCCGCCCAACCTTTCTTTTCAAAGTGATGGTGCAACGGCGCCATGGCGAATACGCGTTTGCCGGTCAGCTTGAAGGAAATCACTTGCACGATGACCGACACCGTTTCCAGCACGAACAAACCGCCGACGACGGCCAGCACCAGTTCGTGTTTGGTCATAACACTGACCGAACCGAGCGCCCCACCCAAAGCCAACGAGCCGGTATCGCCCATGAACACCCGCGCAGGCGGCGCGTTGTACCACAAAAAGCCCAAGCCGCTACCCAACAGCGCGCCTAAAAACACCGCCAGCTCGCCGGTACCAGGGACATAATGCAATTGCAGATAACCCGCGAACACGGCGTTACCCACCAAATAAGCAATCAGGGCGAACACCCCTGCGGCGATCATCACTGGCACGATAGCCAAACCGTCTAAACCATCGGTCAAGTTCACCGCGTTGGAAGAACCAACCATCACCAACACCGCGAAGATGGGAAAGAACCAGCCCAATTGCAGCAACAGATTTTTGAAAAACGGCACGGCCAGAGTGGTGGAATATTCACCGGGCATCATGCGCATGGTCCACAGCACCGCCGCCAAAGCGAATGCTACCTGCAAAACCAGCTTGGCCTTTCCCGGAAGACCCTTATGATTACGGCGGCTGACCTTCAAATAATCATCCAAAAACCCAATCACGCCATAAGACACGGTAACGCCCAGCGCCACCCACACAAAACCATTGCTCAGATCGGCCCACAACAGGGTGGACGACGCCACCGCGATCAAAATCATCAGACCGCCCATGGTCGGCGTCCCCTGTTTAGTCAACAGATGGCTCGCCGGACCGTCATCGCGGATCGGCTGCCCACCCTTTTGACGCATGTGCAAGGTGCGGATCAAAGACGGGCCAATCAGAAAGCTGATGATCAATGCGGTCATCACCGCGCCGCCGGTGCGAAACGTCAAATAGCGAAAAACGTTGAACAACGGAAACTGATCAGCCAAGGGGAAAAGCAAATGGTACAGCATGGATCAGGTTTTCCCCTTTGTGTGATGATCAAGCCTTTTGAGCCTATTTGCGATCAGGCCCATACGTGATCCGGCGGATCCTTTAACCATAACCACATCGCCCGGGCGCACAGCCTTAAGCACCACGTCGGTCAACAGCTCAGCCGTCACGGAATGGTGACCGTGAATGCGCTTGGGCAAGGCTTCCCACAAATTCGCCATCGCTTCTCCCGCCAAAAAGACGGTATCGATTTTGTTCGCCAGCACCGCATCGGCCAATTCTCTGTGCAGGCGCGGGGTGTCCTCGCCCAACTCCAACATATCGCCCAATACCGCGATACGACGGTGATCGGGTTCCACCGGTTGCGCGCCCAACACCGCTAGGCTGGCGCGCATGGCGGTGGGTGAAGCGTTATAACTGTCGTCGATCAAGGTGAAGCTGCCCTTTTTCAAGGCGATCTGAAAACGTTCGCCACGCCCTGAGGGCGGAGTCACATGAGCCAGACTTTCAGCAGCGCGTACAACATCACCACCGGCAGAGAACACGGCAGCAAGCACGCCCAGCGAGTTCACCACCCAGTGTTTGCCCGGCGAAGCAATGGTATAATTCACCCGACCCACCGGCGTCAGCGCGGTAATCTTCGAGCCGAGGGGCCCGAGCGAATAGGCAATCACGCGAAAATCGGCATCAATGCTTTCGCCGAAGGTTACGACGCTGGCCATGCCTGCGCCGCGGGCGGCCTCGAACAAACGATCAAACTCGGCAATGTCGGCATTCAATACCGCCACTGCACCGGGTTCAGCGCCTTTGAAAATTTCCGCCTTGGCATCGGCAATTTCATCCGTAGATGCAAAAAATTCGGTATGCGCCGGGGCAATGGTCGTGATCAAACACACGTGCGGGCGCGCCATGGCCGAAAGCGGCGTCAACTCGCCCGGGTGGTTCATACCCATTTCCAAAACCGCGAAAGCGGCATCCATCGGCGTGCGTGCCAAGCTCAGCGGCAAGCCCCAGTGGTTATTGAGACTTCCTTCGCTGGCTGTCGTTTTCCCTTGTGCGGACAATACGGTTTTCAACGCATCCTTGGTGCCGGTCTTGCCGACCGATCCGGTCACCGCGATAACACGCGCAGCGGTGCGCGCCCGAGCCGCGCGGCCCAAATCTTCCAAAGCTTTTTGCGTGTCGTCGACAATCAACAGCGCCGCGTCCGGGTCCAACACCGGCGGGCGGTGAGAAACACACGCCGCCACGGCTCCCTTTTCAAACGCATCGGCGACATAATCGTGACCGTCCGCATTGGGGCCGACCAAGGCAACGAATAAGTCTCCCGGTTTGAGCGTGCGGGTATTGATGGACACACCCGTCGCCCGCCATGCCCGCGATACGCTTCCGCCGGTAGCTTCGGCGGCATCGGCGGATGTCCAAAGGGAGGTCACGGCTTTGATCATGTTCACGCTTGAACCTCCCCGATTGCAGCCTTGGCTTCCATCACGTCGTCAAATGGCAACACCTCCGCACCCACGATTTGCCCCTGTTCATGGCCCTTGCCGGCCAACACCAACACATCGCCATGACCGAGCGCGGCCACAGCGGTGCGGATCGCATCGTGACGGTTGGCAATTTCCTGCGCCCCAGGTGCTACGGTCAAAATCTGAGCGCGAATGGCAGCGGGTTGTTCACTGCGCGGATTATCATCCGTAACGATGACAACGTCTGCCAACTTGGCCGCGATAGCCCCCATTTCGGCGCGCTTACCCGGATCGCGGTCGCCGCCGCATCCGAACAGCACATGCAATTTATTTTGAGTATGCGGGCGCAGGGCGCTCAACACATTTTCCAACGCATCAGGAGTATGGGCATAATCGACATACACGTCTGCGCCGTTGACTGCCCCCACGTACTGCATGCGACCGGGCACGCCTTCGAGCTTTTCCAACGCGGCCACGGCATCCGCCACATCGGCACCCAACCCGATGGCAAGACCCAACGCGCACAGGGCGTTTTCCGCCTGAAACTTTCCCGCCAGCGGCAGATGGATGGTGAAATTTTGACTGCCGATCCTCAACGACAAACGCTGGCCACCTGCCTTCGCTTCACGCTCCACCACACAAATAGTATTGCCCGCGCGGCCATAGGTGATGATTTCCAGGCCCCTTTTCCGCGCGGTGGCCACGACCTCCTGAGCCTCCGGCACATCGGCGTTAATCACCGCGGCGCCACCAATTTCCACCACGTCCGAAAACAACCGCAATTTTGCCGCCAGATAGGCCTGCATGGTGCCGTGGTAATCCAGATGATCGCGCGTAATGTTGGTAAAGCCCGCCGCGCGCACGCGCACACCATCCAAACGAAACTGCTCCAAGCCATGGCTGGATGCTTCCATCGCAAGATTGCTCACGCCTGCGTCAGCAAGACGCTGCAAGGTTTCATGCAGCTTCACCGGATCGGGAGTGGTCAATTTCCCCGGCTCATTAAAGCCTGCGCCATGCACGCCGATGGTGCCCAAACTTGCGGCTTTGCGTCCCAACTGCGTCCAAATTTGGCGCAGAAAAAATGCGGTCGAAGTCTTGCCGTTGGTGCCGGTGATCGCGGCGATGGTTTCAGGCTGGCGCGGATAAAAATTAGCCGCCATACGCGCAAAAACACTGCGCGGATTGTCGCTTTCCAACACGGGGACAGCCGCGACGGTGCCCACCGGGCCCAATACACACACCGCCCCTTTTTCAACCGCCGAGGTAATGAAATCGCGACCATCCGACTGCGTTCCTGGAAGCGCCGCAAACAGATAACCCGAACCCACAGCACGGCTATCACAGGTCAAACCCGCGATATCCATGCCCAAATCATGGGCTCCATTGGCGATCATACCTTCCATTCCTTTCAACACGTCAGTAAGCCACATCACTTATGCTCCCGACGACATTACCGTTACCGTCGATACGCGCGGTACTGCGCGGCGCCTTTGCTTCCGGCAGATACATCGGGTGTCCAACTTCAATTTCGGCCACAGCGCTAGACTGATCCGGCGCCAAACCAAACAGCGGTCCAATGCGCGAGATCACATTCCCCACCGCCGGTGCAGCCACCCAACCACCCGTAGCATAACCGAACGTTTCTTTAGTGCCTTTGGGTTCGTCGACCACCACCAACACCACGTACCGCGGAGCGGTCATGGGAAACACGCCGATGAAACTGGAAATGCGGGCGTTTTTGTCATAACCGCCGCCCACCTGCTTATCCGCCGTGCCGGTCTTACCCCCCACCAGATATCCCGGAATATTGGCGGCTTCTCCCGTACCGTCGCGCACCACTTTGCGCATGAGCGCACGCATGGAGGCAGACGTTTTTTCACTGATCACCTGGGTACCGCGCGGCTGATCCGGATCCGCCACCTTGATCAAGGTCGGTTGGCGCATGACACCGCCGTTTACCAACGCCGACACCCCTGTCACAAGCTGCAGAGGACTGACGGCGATGCCGTGCCCATAGGCAATGGTCATGGTGGAAATGTCGCTCCACCGCGCCGGGTATAGCGGGCCGCCGACTTCGGGGAGTTCAACTTTGGATGCTTCCAACAAACCAAACCGAGCGAGATAATCTTTTTGACGCGTAGCGCCAACATCCAGTGCCATCTTGGCGGTACCAATATTGGACGAATAGGTGAGAATTTCAGGAACGCTCAACCAGCGCTTTTTGCCGTGAAAATCGGTAATGGTGAACCGTGCAATCTGAATAGGATTGGTCGCATCGTAACCGTCTGTCAGACTGGCGGCCCCTGAATCCAACGCCATGGCGGTGGTGAACAACTTGAACGTGGAGCCCATCTCATACACGCCCTTGGTCGCCCGGTTAAAGCCGCTTTCACCCCGGGCCGAGCCGGGCTGATTCGGATCAAAATCGGGCAATGAAGCCATCGCCAAAATTTCGCCGGTGTTGACGTCCATCACCACACCCGCGGTACCCAACGCTTCAAAGTTAGCCTTCGTGCGGATCAACTCATCATGTAAAATGGCCTGCACCCGCAGGTCTAATGAAAGCGTTACCGGCTCACCTTCGGCGCCTAAGCGATGTTCAAACTCCTGCTCGATCCCCGAGATGCCGCGACCATCCGTATCGGTATAACCCAACACATGGGCGAACGTGGGACCAAAGGGGTAAACCCGCCGCTCTTCATCACGAAAACCAAAACCCGGCAATCCTAAGCGATTTACCGCCCACACCTGCTCCGGGGTTAAGTTCCGCGCAACCCATTCAAAATGACCCTGTTTATTCATGCGCTCGATGATTTGTTCGCGGTTGAGATTGGGCAGAACGGAAATCAGCTGGTCCGCCGCTTCGACGGGATCAACCGCGCCATATGCTTCCAACGGGTCAACATAAAGCGATTGCGTGGGCAACGACGTGGCGAGAATAAGGCCGTCGCGATCCAACACATTGCCGCGCGCCACCACATGAGGCGCGATTTCCGCCTGAGCGGCAGTGCGCCACTTGGGCACACCTTCTTTACCGTGCCGCGACAAGTCCACCAGCCTGGCCCCCAACACGGAAAATGCCAGCGCAAACATGACCCCCGTCACCAGCAAGCGCGTGCGGCCCAAGTCCAACGCCTTTTTGCGCGCGCTTTCCATGCGAATACGCTGCGGGTCCAAGGCATCAAAGGAAATTTCCTGCTGTAGAGGAATGGCGCGTTTCATTGAACGCCCTCCTCGTTCGGCGGATTGACCGATGGTACGCTTTCGCCGACGGATTCAACTTTCAGCGCCCGCACGGCAATGGCCTGAACGCCATCCAGGCCGATCACTTGTTCGGGACGAATGGGAACCAAGCCTAAGTGCACCTGCGCCAATTCACGAATACGTTCGGGATCATTCAATGTCGCCCATTCGGCCCGCAACACATGCATCGCGCGGCGCTCTCGGTCCAATTCGCCAACGAAGCGCTTTTGCTCTTCTTCCAAATCGTGAACCTGATATTTGACCGAAAACAGCACCACCGAAATACCACCCGCCAATAGCAAAAACAGCACCGTCGTATGGCGCAACAGGGCAGAGCGCTTGAGCTGGGTCATGCGGCTCTCCCTTCGTTGGTGTTCCACGCCGGGGCAGCCGTTCGCATCGCGATGCGCAACCGGCTGGAACGCGCACGCGGGTTGCTCTTACACTCGGCAACACCGGGTTTGATCGCGCCTTTTTTGATCAGCCTGAATGTCGGCTCAAGGGCAGAGACCCCAGCATCGGGGACGTGGCGCGACGGGTTGGGCAGGTTGCCCGAACGCGCATTCAAGAACGCCTTGACCCTTTTGTCTTCCAGCGAGTGGAACGACACCACCGCCAAACAGCCCCCGGGGGCCAGCAACCTTTCTGCGCCGATCAAACCCCGGTCGACCTCGCCCAGCTCGTCGTTCACATAGATGCGCAAGCCCTGAAAGGTACGGGTCGCGGGATCGATGCCGTCTTTGGACTTCTTCACCACGCGACGCACGATCTCGGCCAATTGGCGGGTACGGGTAATCGGCGCTTCGGCGCGAGCCAGCACGATGGCGTGAGCCACATGGCGCGAACGGCGTTCTTCGCCGAACTCATAAATGACATTGGCGAGCTCTTCTTCGCCCAGTTCGTTGACCACATCGGCGGCGCTCATGCCCGCCTGCTCCATGCGCATGTCCAGCGGTCCATCGACCTGGAACGAGAAGCCCCGCGCGCCCTGATCGATCTGCATGGACGAGACGCCCAGATCCAGCGCCACGCCATCGACGCCTGACACACCCTCGGCGCTCAGCAATTCAGACATATCGCCGAAGCGCCCTTCGACCACCCGCAGGCGGCCCTGAAACTCGTCTTGCATGACCTGGGCGCGGGCGATCACGTCGGGATCGCGGTCGATACCCCACACCCGGCAATCGGCGGCCCCCAGGATGGCCCGGGCATAACCGCCCGCGCCGAAGGTGCCGTCCACATAAACGCCGCCATCGCGGGGATGGAGGGCATCCAGAACCTCGTCGAGCAGCACCGGGACATGAGGCCTGGGCATGGGCTATTCCCCCCGCAGGCGGTCGACCGACCGATCCGCTGTCAGGGTGAGCGTCGCCCCCTTGGCCTTGGCGCGCTCGAACGCACCACCGCGGTGCTCTTTGTAGAGTTCCGGCGACCAAATCTGAAACCGCGAACCGCGCCCGATGAACAACGCTTCGTCGTCGAGGCCTGCGTGTTCGCACAGTTCCCGCGGCAGATTGACCCGGCCTTCCGGATCAAACGCCAGCTGGAAGGTATATTCCAAGGTAATGGAGGCCAGATCATCCTGATCTTCCGAAAACAGATCCAGATTGCCTTCAATACTGTCGGTGACGCGCTGCATGAACGCTTCGTCGGTGCCTTCCAAGGCGGGATATTTGAAATAGGGATAGACAAACACGCCCATGAAGCCTTTTGAAAGAAAAGCTTCACGGAAAGGCTTGGGGATGGATACCCGGCCCTTTTTATCGATCTTATTGAGATGACGGCCGACCAGCAGCGCCATGTCTCCCCCCGGGGTTCGATGCATCACGGGTCTTCCGGTGCGCGCCCTTTGACCGCCGCCAGACCCTGCCCCAAAGCCCGGACTTCAGACCCTGCCCCCTATTCGAATTCAGGAACCTGGCCCCAGTGAAGCCCCGGACCCACACGCCCAGGGGAAACTGAACGCGGGGGTACATTTGGGATACTATGGGATAACATGGGAAATAATGGGCGTCAATGGGAACCCTTGGTTTTTATTGGGTTTTACTTAGCTTTCCGCTCCGGTTTTTGCTCCATCCGGACCTCAAAAAACCACCATGATGCCCCTTTACGCCAGCAAAACTACAACATGTAGTGTCTCAGCCCATAGGTGTGCATATGTTCTGTTTTTGTTCCTTTCTTACCTGTAACGATTCCGCTTCCAAATAATTTTGGAACCGACGCTTCAAATGCTCAGTTAAGATTCTTTGTCGTCCTCGGGGCCCGCCTGTTGAAAGTGGGCCAAACGCGGATCGAGCGCCACCCACGGGCGGCGGCTTGCCAGCCAGATGTCTTCTTGCGGCACAAAAGCGTCGGGATCGTCGAACAGCACCACTGGCAAATCCAACGTGCGCGCCGCAAAATCGTGAATCGTAACCGACGCGCCGCACTGCGGGCAAAAGCCGCGCTCGGCAAAATCGGTGGAGCTAAACCATTGGGGCTCGGCGCCCAGCCACGTCACCGCCTCCATCGGGAAAATCGCCCACGTGATGAACGCCGCGCCGGAGGCTTTCTGACACACCCGGCAATGGCAATTGCCCACGGGTTCGCACGGTTCGCCGACCACCGCAAAGCGCACCTGACCGCACAGGCAGCCGCCTTCATGAACGATTTGTTTAACGTCAGCCATGCCGCCCCCCAACCCCTGAATCTCGCGACCCATGCCCCTGGTGGAACACCGGCATCAATTCAAAATACGGGCGAATGATGATCGATGTGGATTTGGCGAAGTCGCGGAACGGGCCGTCGAAATGCACTTGACCTTCAAACAACATCACCGTGCGCGGCTGCAACCGGTTGAGCAGATCCTTGTCGTGGGTGATGATGATGGTGGTGCGTTTTTGATGCTCGCCATCCACATGCATAGCCTGGATCAAATCTTGAATTTGCGCGGCGCTGGTGGGGTCGAGCCCGGTGGTGGGTTCGTCGTAAAAAATCACGTTGGGTTCCTGGGCCAGCGCGCGCGCCACCGCCAGCCGCTTGGCCATGCCGCCGGACAGATCGTTGACGTCGGTATCGAGAAAGGCGTCGTCATTATCCAGCGCCACCGCCGCCAGCACACGCTTGGCGACGGCGCGCATATCGGCATCGTTCATGTGGCGGATTTCATCCAGCCACAATTTGATGTTGCCTTCGACGGAACCGGAAAACAGCGCATTGCGTTGAAACACCACACCCCAGTGGGTGTGCAGGCGATCCAACTCGCTGCCGCGCAAGTCCACCAAATCCACCAACGGTGCGCCGGGCACATCGTGATCGGCGACCCGCACCGTGCCCGCATCCGGCTGCAGCTGGCTGAGGATGTGATTGAGCAGCACCGTTTTGCCGCAGCCCGAACCGCCGACAAACGCCACCATCTCGCCTTGGCGGATGTGCAAATCCACGCCGCACAAAACCTTGTGCGCGCCGAACGCCTTGTGCAGGCCTTCGATGCGGATTTCCCAATCCGCGACCTTCACATTCGCCACATCTGCCATGGTGTTGCTTTCACTCATGAGCCAAACCTATACCCAACAACACGAAAAACGATGAAAATAAAAAAAAAGTGACGGAACGAAGTCATTTTTATCCTTATTTTTCAATGGCCCCCTACTTGGATACCGCGCGTTTTTTCACCACATTTACCCCTTTTGGGAGCCTTTTTGGGCCTTAAAACGCGTTTTTGGAGCGTTTTGGAGCGTTTTTGGAGCGTTTTTGGAGCGTTTTTGGAGCGTTTTTGGAGCGTTTTTGGGCATCTTCAGCCCCTCTCCCATCCCTGTAAACAAAACCGATGATAGGAATATATATCACATATGAGGAAAAATTGCAAGATCGGCCATCAACAAAAACCCTCGCCAAAAGGCGAGGGTTGCCTTCCAAGATAACGGTCAATAATCTCGGAGGCACCATCTGCCAAGTCCACATAGAACCCTTGTCAGAGGAAATAGATTAGAGTTAGCTTGCGCGGGAACTTCGTTGGTTCCAATCAACTTTTGCGGTGCATTGTGATTGTTTAACTGAAAGTTATAAAGCGGGTAGATTGATGACAACGGCATACACTTGTCCCCATTGCTCTAGCACTGAGCCCATACCGCATTTTGCAAAGGAATGTCCAAGTTGTGGCAGAGAGTTGCTCGAGCCACCGAATGTCAGGACCGCAAATTTACCTAATGAGGTGCAAGCGTTAAACAACCGTTTGGCTCATGCAGAAAAAGAAACAGACGCGAGAAACTGTAAAAATGTTTTAAATGATTTTGGTGCTGCAGTTGAGCATTCGAATGTTGCAATTTCCCAGCCCTTAGCACTGATTGCTCAACTGATCAAAAATCAGAACCATCTTTACAGCACATTCTATAATCAAAGAGATGGCCGACAGCGTTTGCCTGAGGAAAACAAATATGACCTGAGACGAGAAAGCGTAGATACGTCGTTCTTCCCCCACTATCACGACCATATCGTTTTTGGGGCTCTTACTCTTAATGATCAAGGAC
This sequence comes from Rhodospirillales bacterium, assembly GCA_024653965.1. Lineage (GTDB taxonomy): Bacteria > Pseudomonadota > Alphaproteobacteria > Rhodospirillales > Magnetovibrionaceae > JANLGW01. The sequence goes on along the minus strand of JANLGW010000109.1, from coordinate 14,687 downwards.
CTCCAGAATACGGAGGACATTCAATCATTTTGAAAGAGGAAATGATTGCCCACAGAGCCTCAGTTTTTGATTCAAATACCTATATTTTTGCGGAGAAGCACAATCTCCGCATTACCGCCCCAATTCCATATGGATATCGATCCTCTTGGAGTGATCGAGGAAAGCTAGCAAAAGCTAAGCTGCACCATAAAATATCGCAGACGACTCAACAAAGTGACTATGCTAATATATTAATGGGCGTTGCTTCGGATGACAGAAATACAGATTTTCTTGAAGTTCATATCTATCGAGGCTTTAATCGCAACGCCGTGAAAAAGGTAATGTTCACAAAGGCCAATATGTCCGGAAAAAGTACGGCTGGAAGCGCAGATAAGCTGATGTTTAAAAGTTTGAAAAAAACTTTGGATGATCTGGGAATTCTGCACGAGGAAGTTTGATGTACGCATTAATGTCGGGTCAGGCTGGTCGCGTTGCTTTTTTTTATGGAGCCAGCGTCAAAGTTTTAGATCTCAATGGCATTGAGAATGGTCGTGAGTTTCCTATTTCTGAGGCAGGTCACTTATTTTCTGGCCTCAGTGATGTTCGCTACATATCTCCCAAGTCTGAACAAGTCGGCATGAATGCGCTTCAATTAGCGCAGAACCAAGATCGTGCGTTGCTGATGGCTATAATGCTTCTCGACGCTAAAGAAGGTACAGAATTTCGTTTAGAGGCGGCAAATATATTAGATGAGTTTTTCACGACTGATGTAGTGAAACAGTACGTAAACTACAAGTTATATAGGGCTCCTCTTGACGGTAAGGGAGACATTCAAGGTGCAATTGGTATCTGTTCAAAGAATGAAGCCCTATCCAAATGGTTGACTCATTTAGATAGGGATCAGCGGGCAATATCTATTTGCCGGGAATCCTGGGATTGTGTTGCATCAGATATATGTAATGGTGCAGAAAACAAAACCGTCGCCGAAGATCTTCTTGTCGATCTTGGTGTTTTTTACGAGGTGGCACAGGCTATATCAGATAACAACAAAGGAAAAATTGACCAGGCTCAGTTCGCCGCACTGAAATCTCGAGATTTCTTAAGCGTCCCTCAAAATCGTGAACTGCTTCGTCAATGGCTTGCCCCAATTACACCTGCAACATCTAAAGCAGATGCCAAGAACTTGATCACAGAAGGCGACCAAGAGGCACACAATCATAAAAAACGAAAACAACAAACGACGTACCGTAGCCGTAGCTTAATTTCTAATCATGAGAAATTTTCTCGGGCAAAATCCCAAATTGAAGAAATTAAAAAACTTCTGCGTTTGCAAGATGTGGCCAAGGCTCGCAAATTTGCAAACGAACTCTGCGCATCTCAAATAGAGTCTGGCGATAACGGATATGCGGTTTTGTCTCTGTGCAACATCAGCAAATATGCACGAGATGTTTATCAAGAATCATTCTCTCTTGAGGTCATTCAAAAAGCTGTTGAGATCAACCCAGAAGATGGTTGGAGCTGGGGCGAACTAGCTGATGCATATATCGATTTGCACAAGTATGAAGAGGCTGAAAATGCATTAGGCAAAGCAGAGCTTTGGGGGGAAAGGCATTTTGCTGAAAACGGGCGTGCAAGAATTTTAAAACATCAAGGCTTTCTATCTAAAGCGAAAGAAGCCTTCGCTGAAATTGTAAATAATTTTTCGTTTGCTGAGGATGTATGGACATCTTCCTTAGGTCTTGGCGATGTTCTCCGTGATCTGGGGGAGTATGACCAATCACTGAAAGTTTTTAGTGATGCAATTGAACGCTTTCCTGCAGAGCCAAGATTACGATGTGGTTTTGCTGCCACTCTTAAAGAAATTGGACAGCTCCATGAGGCCTTAGCAGCTTATAAGGATTCTAATGATCTTGCCGGAAAATCACCTGATGCCTACATCGGTATGTCTCAAGTTCATAGGGAGCTTGGAGATGTCGAAACAGCCACTAAAATAGTCAAAGAGGCATGTGACTATTATCCAAACGAGTCAGATGTGTTTAGCGAGTATGCATATGACCTATTGCTACTAGAGCAGTTTGATAATTCTTTACGGATTTATAAGCAGCTACAGACTGATCACCCCTACGATTATTCTGGATTTAAGGGAGTGGCTGAAGTTTACCGCGCACAAAAGTGCAATGACTTGTCAATGGATGCATACGGTAAAGCAATTAAGCTTTTTCCGCATGAAGTTCCCATACATTTAAGGCGTGCCAGTCTCTATAAAGAAGCCGGTGATCTTGAAAAAACCTTACAGGCTTATAGTGAAATATTATATAAATTCCCTAATAGTTCTCCGGCCAAATTTGGCCAAGCAAATCTGTTTAAGGAATTAGGGCAATTTGATACAGCGATTGAGTTGTATGAGGTGGTTGAAGATGAAAGAGCATCGTTCAATACTACTGCAGCAATAGCTGCGGTCCATGTTGTACGAGGAAACTATGAAAAGGCATTGGAAAAGCTGACCTGTAACACCCCCAGGACAAAGTCAGAATGGGTGGCCTTTCATATAAAGGGCATGGCGCTTTTAAAAGTAGGAAAAGTTGCTGATGCTCTTAACGTCTTCCAATATGGTCTTGATAACATAACATTTATTGATCAGAACTCTTACTTTGTCTCAGCTCTAGCGTTAGCAAAAATGCAAAAGCATGAATTTAATGAAGCATTGAAAATCATACCCACAAACATGGGGGCAGTGAGCAATGTATTCCTTCTTCATATCTATGGATCAATGGGTGAAATGCAATTGGCAGAAAAAGCCTATAATGCTTTAGAGAGAGAATACGACCCGAACCTTATCTCATTGAGAGATGAATTAGGCGCCCGACTACACTTAAATGACAACAAGCCTCAGTATGATGAGGCTTGGATTTTTGAGCATGAATGTAATGCTCTTACGCTCCAAGCGTCGTATTCACAAGCTGCTTGAAAAGCGAGCCCATCGTTCCCGACGCGAGCGAACCATCCAACGGGAAAAATAAAAAGGACCAGATGGCCTATAAGCCGGGTTCTGTCCGCCCCGCCCTTACGAACGGAGTTGGATGACCATTCATCTGGGACGCCTGTCGCCAGACGCCTCTTGCGATACACCCGAACGGCGGCGCACAACCACACCTGAAGCCCGAAGCTTCCGGCCGTCCTTCTCGATCTTGCACCCGGTGGGGTTTACCGTGCCGCCCCTGTTGCCAGGCGCGCGGTGCGCTCTTACCGCACCCTTTCACCCTTACCTGAGCGGACTCAGGCGGTTTACTTTCTGTGGCACTTTCCCTAGGGTCGCCCCCGCCGGCCATTAACCGGCACCGTGATTGTGTGGAGCCCGGACTTTCCTCTCCCCTCTCCGAAGAAAAAAGAGCGATCATCCAGCCATCTGGTCCGCGGGCAAAATAGGCTTTTACAAGCCGTCCAGCAAGGCCTTGAGGATACCAAGCGTTTCTTCATCCGCCCGGCCATCCACACGCGACGGGCGGAAATGGCGCTGAAAGGCGCTCAGCGTGGCGTGCGGATCGTCGATTTCATAACCGAACGCCGCCAACATGGCGTTCAATTCTTCACCGCTGGCGCGCGCAGGCTGAGCATCCGTTACCCATAGGCCGACGCCGCGCGCCGCCAAAAATTGCCAGTCGAACAGCTCGCCTGGGTCTTGTTTGCGCCGGGGCGCGACATCGGCATGCCCCACCACGTTGCGCGGCGCAATGGGATGGCGATTGAGAATGGCGCGGCTCAATCCGACGAGTGCCTGCATCTGCGCCTGGGGAAATGGGCGGTACCCAAATTCGTGGCCGGGGTTCACCAGCTCGATGCCGATGGAGCGCCCGTTGATATCGGCAGCACCGCGCCACCACGACACGCCTGCATGCCAAGCGCGTTTGTCTTCGTCCACCAGACGGTGTACGGAGCCGTCTTCCTCGATCACATAATGGGCGCTGACGCCTGCGTCTGCATCACACAAACGATCCAGCGCCGCGTCGCAGGTCTGCATGCCGGTATAATGCAGCACCAGCATATCGATGGGCACACCTTCGGGGCGATCGTTGAAATTGGGAGAAACCCGCACCTTGGGCGAAGACGCGTTCACTTCAACCCCCGCGCCTTTTTGATCGCATCGTAGGCCGCGTTGATGGCCGCCATTTTTTCATTGGCGAGATCGATGAACTCCTGGGGCAGGCCCTGGGCCATCAGTTTATCGGGGTGATTTTCATGGATCAGTTTACGGTACGTCGATTTGATGGCCGCATCGGTGGCATCGTGTTTAACGCCCAACACTTCGTAAGGATCGGCGGCACCGGGGGCCGAGCCGTGGGTGGCGGTCAGGCGCTCAAAGGTCGCCAAATCGAAACCGAATATCTGCGCCACGTTCCACAGATAGTGCATTTCCGCAGGATGAAGCACGCCGTCGGCCTTGGCGATGTGCAGCAGGCTGCCCAGCAATTCTTCCAAAACCTGGGGTTCGTGCGGGAACAGGTTGGCCACCTGCTGCGCATACATTTCGTAACCCGCCGTCGAGGTTTTGGCGCGATCGAAGATGCTCGCCACATTGGCCATTTCATGGGCGGGAATATGAAACAAGCGTTTGAAGGCATCGACTTCGTCACGGGTCACCATGCCATCGGCCTTAGCCATTTTCGCGCTCAACGCAATCACCGCCAAGGTGAAGGCCACCTGCCGCTCTTCATCGCGCCGGGTATGGCCATGATGGGCGCCGTGTTCCACGTCCTGCCCACGAATTTTATCGACCGCATGGCCCGCCACCGCGCCCAGCAGCGCACCCAACGGCCCGCCCAGCGCAAAACCGGCGACGCCGCCCAACACCTTGCCCCAAATACTCATTGTAGTGATCGCTCCGTCAATGCACGCTTTTTCCCCAAAGAACCTAGGGTCGGATCGCTTTAGCTGGAAACCCAGCTAAAGCGTGAATCCGCCCCTATTCAATGTGTTAGAGGGCGATTCACGCCATAGGTTGAGGCAAAAATGCTTCAATCTATGGCGATCGCACTCTAGCGCGTTCGCCCATTTCCGCAAGGGCGCGCCTGCTTTTTAGGTGTGACGGCCATCATACTCCGGCCCCGCCCCGCCGGTATAGGATGGCTTTAAATCGACAAAAGGAGCGGCGTCATGAACAATTTAGACATCCCCCGCAATTTCATCTCCGTGCTGGCCGCGTTGGTCTTGGCGCTTACATTGTCGGCCATGCCCAGCACCGAAGCGTTCGCCGAAGAAATCAGCACCATCGACATTCAGTTCCGCAAAAGCGCGTTGCAAGATAACGCATTGCAAGATCGCGGGGCCCTGCGCCGCCTGCTTTCCGACCCGCAGCGCGACCCCCAAGAACAGCGCCAGTTGGATCGCGCCTTGGACGGCGTTTTGGAAGAACTGGCTTAAAACCCGATCAGCGGTTTAGGACGGCAAGGCGTTCGCGCAGCGCATCCAGCGTGCGGCCATCCAGCCCCCCAGGCTCCAGACCCTGCGACTGGCGAAACGCGCTGACGGCCATGTCGGTGCGCCCGCCTTGAATGCCGTCCGCCAGCCCCGCATCGAAACCCAAACGCCCTAAGGCATGCTGCGCGAACCGTGTGGTCGCGCGCCCCTCGGCGTCGCCCACCGGTTCGTTGGTCCACGCATCGGCGCGTTCCTGAACGGAAGCCAACACGCTGGAACTCAATCGCGCTTCCAAAAAGCCGATCAACAAATCGGCGTCGGCAAAGCCGTTTTTCTTGGCGATCAGCAGCCACACCAACGCTTCTTCGTACATGGCCGGGCCGGTCAACCCGGTGCTCAAGGCCATGCCCAAGGCATATTGCGCCGGGGCGTGCCCCGCGCGCGCCGCGCGTTCAAACCACGACAGCCCCCACGCGGGTTCCTTGGCGGTGCCAATGCCGTTGAGATAGGCCTCGCCCAAGGCGTACTCGGCATCCACCTGCCCCAGCGAAGCGGCCATGGAATGCCATTCTATCCGACGATTGGCGTCTGTTTGCATCAATCCCAGTTGATAGGCGGCATCGCCGTGCCCCTGCAAGGCGGCGCCTTCCAACATCAAGCCCGCCTGCGCCGGATCGCTTTGCACCAGCACCATGGCCTGCGCATACAACGCATCCGCATCCGTCGGTAGATCTTTGCCTTGGGCCGCTTCCTGCGCTGCCGCCGTTGCAGTTGCCCCGGTTTTGGCTTGCTGCGCACAGGCGCTCAGACCCACGGCCAATAGCCCCACCGTTAAAACCAGCGGCGCGCGCAGCGCCACGCGACGCAGGCGCTCAAATCGCCACATTCCCGTTCCCATTCGTAATCCCCAGCAAATATTTTATGTTTATCGTTGTTTATGAGCCATTTAAGCAGATTGCCCCCCCTTTTGCCCAGGGGAGAAATTCGCTGAATGTGTCAGGCGTTAATCATCGTTTCGCCTAACGGGACCGCTACGATTGTCGCCTTCCGGCAAGTGTGTTAAAGATGTGCAGGTGCGCATCCGTTGCGCATGACGGTGTTTTTGGGGGTTTTTGCATTGGCCGCTTTCGTCAAATATCCGCGCATTCTCGCCATTTTTGGCGCCACATTAGGCGCCACCGGATGGTTTTTTTCCAGTGCGGGCGGGGCGGCTGCGAATCCTATCGAAGACGAATTGAAATACTTGATCGAGCAACACCCCAAAATTCACGAAGCCGAAAAGACCTTGGAATCGCGAAGTGTGTCGATTAAGGAGGCCGCCGCGCAGTATTTTCCGACCGTAAGCGCCACCGGCCAAATCGGCCCCGAAGTGGTGGACAGCCCCACGACACGCTCCAATAACGCTGAGGGCGATCCGTGGCGGGGGGTTAAAAATATCGCGGGCCTTACCGTCCGGCAAAATCTATTCGATGGTTTTAGCACCGAAAGCCAAGTCCAAGCGGCGCGCATCAACCGCGAAATCGCCGCAATCTCGCTGGAAGGCACCCGCCAAAACACCCTATTTGAAGGCGTGCGCGCCTACGTCGATGTGTTGCGCCAGCGTCGCTTGGTGGAGCTATCGCGAGAAAACGAACGCACCATTCAACAGCAATTAAACCTTGAAGATGAACGGGTACGGCGCGGCTCCGGCGTGACGGTCGACGTGTTGCAGGCCAAATCGCGCCTGCAGATTTCCAAAGAAAAACGCGTCGGATACGAAGGCTCGCTGGCCAACGCCATTAGCCGCTACGATCAAGTCTTTGGTCATGTCCCGGATTTGACCACCATGATTGACCCAGCACCGCCCGCTACCGTTATTCCTTCAACGCTGGACCGCTCCGTAGAAATCGCCCTCGTCGAAAACCCGGCGTTGCTCGGCGGCGCGGCCACGGTGGAAATATCGCGTGAACGCCGCCGCACCGCATCGAGCGGCCTCTATCCATCGCTCGATTTGGTGGGCGATGCAAACTTTGAACGCAAAAACAACACTGTCAACGGCGTCCGCCGCGACTATTCGGTAGTCCTGTCGGCCAACTGGGACATCTTTACCGGCGGCTCGTCGCTCGCCCTGATGGAACGCAACAACATCGACTATCATGCCTCGATGGATAATTACGATTACGTATATTCCAAGGTCATCGAACAAACACGATTATCCTGGCAATCGCTGATCACAGCGCGCGAACGCAAGGAATTGCTGGGCAACGCCGTGAACATCGCCTCGGAAGTGGCCAGCAGCCGCAAAAAGCTTCGTGACGCGGGCAAAGAAACCGTCATCAACGTCTTAGACGCTGAAAACGAAGTGAACAACGCGCAGATCAACTACACCACCGCGTCCTACGACGAACGGGTGGCGATCTATCAGCTGTTGCTCGCCATGGGTCGCTTGATGCCCGCCTACATGATTTCGTCGCAGTAATACCACAGCCCATTCACCGGACAGGGACCACGGGTTCTGTCTGTGCAGGGTCCACTTGAACGGTAGGCACAACACTCCACGCTAGGACCGCCGCCAAAAGCGCCGAGGCCACACCCCAAAACAAGTATTTCCACAGCCCTTTGCTTTTGCTTCCTCGGGCATTGTCGCCCCCTCGGGTATTATCGCCCCCTTTGGCATTATCATGTGTCATGCCCTAAACCTCTTTTGCATCTTTCTGCACCTTATAAAAAAATCAAAAATATTCAGACATCCCTTTTCTCGATCACCGTTTGGCGACAAAGTCTGAACGAAAAAAACTAACATTTCCAAGGTTTTTTCCCGCTTCTACTCTCTGAGCATGAATGCTCTGTTCATCTATCTTTCAGGTTCAATTCAGTCTTGGTTCAGTGGCCACGTGCCAATATGTCCTCACGATTTGAACAGGGCCTTACCGCAACACCAAACCTGAATGCAGGCGGCCCGACAGAAACAGGAGACGAACCATGAAAATCCGCACCCAAGAGCAGATCGAAAAAATGCGTATTGCCATCGGCTCCACCGCCATCGTTGCCGCCGTGGCCCTCTCCTCCGCCGTCGCCGCCCTGCTGGGCTTGGCGCAAATGGCTTAAGGCATCGCACAAAATCTGCACAAGTAGAAAACGGCCCCTGAGACTCCCCCCCCCCCCTTCTCCTCTCAAGAGCAACCCCGTTTTCTTCTTCCCCGGCCTTGGTTTCCCTCCCCCAAGGCCGGGGATTTTTTTGCCTAAAAAACCAGAGCCATCTTATGCGGCTACGCCGCCATCGTTAAAGGCAGCAACGGCTGGACCGTCAAGAAATACGCTCGAATCAGACTTTGAGGTTATCGGCGCGTCCATTCGCGCGGACGATGTCCGCACATATGAAAAAAGTCGGTGTCGCCATTCGCGAGGACGGCATGATCGGAAAATATTCCTTGACACGGCATGAGGGATACTGTAGCGTCATCCACAACGATCTGGACGAGTCTGTCCATTACCCAGGGACTGCATTTTGTGATGAGTATGCCGAACGGTTTCGCACGACCTTGTATGATCAAGCGACGGCTTGTTCTTTCGGCGCTGTCGGCGATCTTGAACATGGTGGTCGCCGCGCTTCCCGCTGGTGCGGCGGACATCAAAATGAATGTGGTCGAGTACTGCCCGGAACAGCCCTACGAGTTGTGGTACCCGTTTAATAAAACGGGCATGTTCCTTGATGGAAAAATGAACCTTACCAGGGATAGCATTTCCTTCGACCGCCATGGTTCATTCAAGTATACGGTGCGCACCTCGCCGGAAGGCTATACGTATCTTGAGCTTCAAGGGCTTCCGAAGAAACACAAATTAAGCACGTACGTATATTTGCGGTACTCGAAATCTCCGTTCACCTATGCCAATCATTCATGCATGTTGCATTTTATTAACTGCACCACGCGAGAGGGTATGGAAGAATTGATCCGCATGGAAAATAAACTCCCCAACAACGGGGGGAAAAACGCATATTGTGATTTATCTAGTTCCGTCCGCAATTCGGATCGTGGCCGCATGGTTGGTCTGATTCCGCCGGACATCTACGAATAACGCATTTGTTTACATCTTAGCTTAACCCTGCGGCGCAAAAGCGCCGCTTTTTTTATGCCTTAATCAAAGGAGTACATGTCATGGCGGATGAAAATCAGTCACCTCTCCGTCAGAGGTTATCTTTTAATTTTCAGACAAAGGTGTGATACGCTCAATTGCACGATATGGTTGAGGGCTCGAGGCGTGATCAGATTTTTGACGGGTTTGATATTGAGCATATTCTTGGCGGCCTGGACGTCGCCTGGGGCGGAAGAACCGGCCTCATGGACGGGGTGGCCCAAGGACTGGGTCCCGCAAAGCACGATCCAATACCCGCCTTACCCGGATGTGTGGTGGCGGGAAAATCCGGGGGCGGCGGACGAAAGCCGCAGTTCCATTCTTTACGACGCAGGCGGGGACGATCCGTTTGCCATTCATGTCTGGTGGCCCAAAGATAGAAAAGACGGCAAACCGCAAATGCTGGCCCAGGAGTTTTTCAGCGGGCGGACGTGGGAACCGTACATCCATGATGGAAAGCGTCAGATTTACCCATACGGGCATCGGTCTTTGCCTTACATCGCTAGAACACCGTTTGCCGACGGTTCGGCGCTTGGCCTTCTCTCGGGTTTTGATCTGGGTACACTTTATGATGCCTTGCTAAGATGTTTTGCGCCCGATGCGTTATTTTTGAAAGACAAAGATGGATACCTGGTCTGGCGACGGTATTTAGTTCAAATACTTAAAACTCCCATAAAACTAGAGTTCGCCCGAAGGCACTGCGGGGCAATCTCTGAAGGTGAAGGCGTGGATCCGAATTTTTTCGTCACGATTGACTCGCACTTTAATTTTCTTCAGTTCGGATTTACATCTAGCACATCCAACGACACGGAAAGCCTGGAGGGTTCATCCGAAGTCTTGATGCTTAAGGATGGTACGTATCTTGCCAACCCCTATGGCTTTGAAAAAACTGATAATGCCTACGTGATCCGGTTCGACAAAAACCTGCGCTCGCTGTTTCTCGAACAGCGTGATGACTTGTTTGTGGTGGATGTGGAAGAACTGAAGCCTTTGCTGGCGCTGGCGAAGCAGTACGAGGATGAGCACAACAGCAATTCCCTGGGCTATTTCGACGGACTGCTGACGGATTATCTGCACCAGCGGGGCTCGCCCTACCCAAAATAAATAACACCGAAGTTGCACCTCAACCCCGCCCCGCACATGCGTGCGGGGTTTTTTATGTGAAGGAGCACACCATGTCTGATCTTAAGATTACCATTGACGATGTCTTGGCCATGAGCCGGAAAACCGAAATCGGCAACCACGACCCCTATGCGCTCAGTCACGCGGGTACGAAAAACAGCGGCTATTCCATCGGCGCCATGCAGGTGGATTTGTCTATTCCCGCAAACCAATTCGCTAGAGCAACATTGGTTCGGAAAACGAGCGGGCAGCATCCTGAAATCAAGAGCGCTGACCTGGATAGTGCTCTTGCGACAAAGGGAAAACCGGATGCCTTGAGCGCCGCCCAACGCGATGCCGTGAACGCCGCCCTCAAAACGAAGGATGGACAGGGCCTCGTGGCGAAATATGACCGCATTGCTGCACTTGAGGCGATTGTTGGAACGCGGACAGTCGTTGAATCCGCCCGCATTAATCCGCGCTACAAGACCGATTCCAAGTTCAGGGCGACGATTGAGTCCAAGGCGTTTCAGGCCCTGGTCGCCGACAACGCCAACCAATACGGTTCGCCAACGGATTTGGCCCGTTACGTGAAAGGGCGGCCGACGCTCAAGGTCAAGGACGGTCAAGGCAACCCGCTGCAGCTCGATGCGAAGCAATCTTTCGGTTTGGATACGTTTGTCGATTATCAGCGGAACTATAGCTTCGCTCAGGATAACCAGGCCGGGGCTAAGATCATGCGAACGCGCATGACGAAGCAGTTGGATCAGCTCGCCGAAGCGGGGGCGATCGATCAAAAGCAACATGCGGCGCTGGCCGATTACGTCCAACGCACAATCCGCGCCAATGGCGTTCTGGATGTTTCCAAAACAATGACCGTCAAGGCGGGGGATACGCTTTCCGCTTTGGCGCACCGCCATGGCACCACCGTCAACGCGCTGATGAGCGTCAATCCGCACATCAAAAGCCCGAACGCGATCCGTTCCGGCGATGTTCTTGCCCTTCCAGCGGGCGCGAAAGTTAATGGCCAATTCGTCTATGACGCACTTAGCGCATACAAAAATTTGGGAATGAACTTCGCCATTGAAAACGGCAACTCCCTCGGCCCATCCGCCGAGTTCAGCCCCGAAGACGCGATGACGCCCGCGCAAAACCGCGCGCAGCTGGCGCGCAACGCCAGCCTGCTCGAAGAGCGCCGCGCGGCGGCGCGGGTCAGCCTCAACTTGCTGGATGCGACGCCCTACGACGGCGGGCCGATCACCATCTCGGGCGTGCCCGACCATGCAATCTTGAGCGCCGGGAATTTCAACCCACCGCTCGATCGAGCCGCCGCGCTCGGCAAACTGAGGGCGATCCATCCCGATCCCCTTAAGGCCCGGACCGCGTTTAAGGCCACCCTGCCCGAGCAGGCTTCGCTGTCCGACTTCGCCGCCGCCTTCGACGACGCGCTGGCGAACATCAAAAGCCTGTTCGACCGCACCGCGGCGGGCAAAACGCCCGCGCCCCAATCCTCCCCCGGTACGAAGCGCGCCCACCCCGACGCGCCCAAAATCGCCGGCCTGATCATGGATCGCCCGATGGTCGAGCAGGCCATGCGCGCGCCCGCCTACGCCAACAAGGCTCACCCGCTCAACGACTTCGCCACCGGGGCGGTGAAATCGTTCTTCGGCGCGGCCTACGCCGACAACGCGCCCGACGCGCCCCGGCGCCAGAGCGCGCTGGAGGAGCCGGGCCGCAAGATGCGCGCCCAGCAACTGGAACGCATCGCTAAGCAAGACGCCGTGAGTGCCGCCCAGGTCGTCAAGGACAACGCGCAAATCAACGCCGAGCGCGTCAGGAAGGAAGCGGCGCGCGCCAAAAGCGTGGCCCGAGCGGCGGCCAACGAGGAAATAGGCATGGCGAGCGCAGTCCTTGAGCGCACCATCGGCGTCGCGAAGATCGACAAGCTAGGCGACAACGCCATCAGCGCCGCACGGGATGCGCAAAATGCGCCCGAAGCGGGAACCAAACTCGGCTTTGGCGGGTTGGGCGAAGCCTATGCCGGCGGCGCGGCGTCGTACCAGGACGCCTTGGCGCGTCAACGCGCCAGGGCGCGGGCCACGCAGGATTTGGGCAGCGCCATCGACACCGGCGGCCTGACCTATGGTCCGAAAGCGGGCGCGGGCGGAGCGAACGGTTCAGCGCGAAGCGCTGCCGCGACACGAAGGGGCCAAGAAGCGCTGTACGGTGAAAAGTCGTCCCCGGGATCGTTGGGCACCGCAGGCAAGTACGATGCCGCAAGCAATTATACCAGCGGCACAACCAGCCACGGCAACAGCACCGGCGGGGTGGACCTAGATGGCCAGGGGCGTGAGATCGGCGCCTACGGCCAGTTCACCCGCGACATCGTCGGGCGGAAGAACGCGGACGGCGCCAGTTCCAGCAGCAACACCCGCGTCATCTGCACCGAGTTGGTGCGCCAGGGGCGTATGGCGCCGCGCCTGCAACGCCTCGACGTCGCGTTCACGCTCCGCGAACTGAGCCCCGTCACGGTGCGCGGCTATCATGTGTGGGCGGTGCCCTACGTGCGCCTGATGCGCAAATCAAAACTCGCCACCGCCTTGATCGAACCCGTCGCCACTTGGCGCGCGCTGGAGATCGCGCATCGGTTGGGCGAGCGCGACAAGCCGCACCATCTGGGCAAGGCGGTGCGCTGGGTCATGGAGCCCCTGTGCTGGCTGATCGGCCATATCGCGGCGATGCTGCCCGGCGACCCCGAGCGCTTTCATCCCGTTCTGCGTACGATGAAACAGGGTGACGGCGTGTAAAAATCGCCGACCTTATCCCCAAAACCGCGCATCGCCGGGCGGCGCGGCATCCGTAGCCGCCTGAAACAGGGGGCGTCCGCATTCCTTTTTTTCATTTCCACATGATGGAAATGTCATCCGTTTTTGCGGCAGGCCCATTGGCCAAAGCGAAGGCTTGATCCATACTTTTTTTCTGCCGCAAGTGCGAATGAACCGCCCATAAAAAATCAAAAAGGAGTGAAAGCAATGACGGAACGCGTAAAGACGAACGATCTTCACGTCGCCACCGTGCTTTTCAACTTCATTAAAGACGAGGTTCTGCCCGGCACCGGGCTCTCGGCGGATCAATTTTGGGGCGCCTTCTCCGCCATCATCCATGACTTGGGCCCCCGCTCTCGCCAGTTGTTGGAAAAACGCGATCTCCTGCAACGCCAAATCGACGATTGGCATCTACACAACCGGGCCAAGCCTTTCGACGCCTCAGCCTATCAGCGATTTTTACAGGAGATCGGATATCTGCACGCGGAAGGCCCTGATTTCACCATCGGCACGCAAAACGTAGACGCGGAAATCGCCACCCTGGCCGGGCCGCAACTGGTGGTGCCGGTGATGAATGCCCGGTATGCCTTGAACGCCGCCAATGCGCGCTGGGGCAGCCTCTATGATGCGTTATACGGCACCGACGTCATCGCCGAAGACGCTGGCCGCGAAAAAGGCGCAGGCTACAACCCCAAACGCGGGCAGGCGGTATTCGCCTACGCCGCAAGCGTTCTCGATCAAGCGACGCCACTGGAAATCGGCGGACACGCCGACGTGGTGAACTACGGCCTGTCGACCACAAATACACACACCGCACTCACCCTCACGCTCAAAGACGGGCGCACAACAAACTTGCGCGACCCATCACAATTTACGGGCTTCATTACCGACGACGCGGGGGCTGCTCAGGTCATCTTGCTTAAAAACCATGGCCTGCACCTGGAACTGCACATTGACCGCGACCATCGTATCGGTCTCGATCATCCGGCAGGCATCAAAGACGTGGTGGTCGAAGCGGCCCTGACCACCATTCAAGACTGCGAAGATTCCATAGCCGCCGTGGATGCCGACGATAAGGTCGTCGTTTATCGCAATTGGCTCGGCCTGATGAAAGGCAACCTGACCGATACGTTTGAAAAAAACGGCAAGACCATCGTCCGCCGCTTGATGACGGACCGCGTCTACACCCGCCCCGACGGCGACGAGCTGACGGTGCATGGCCGCAGCTTATTGATGGTGCGCAACGTCGGCCAC
>JANLGW010000107.1 GCA_024653965.1 Rhodospirillales bacterium | reverse complement strand
TTGGCCGGATCATATTTGCTTCATCCGCTGCCGTTTATGGAGATCAGAATACCTGTCCAAACGGCACGAACGAACAAGTCGCTCCTAACAACGCCTATGCGCAGCAAAAGCACCTGCGCGAACAACTGGTTTTGGACCATGGCGGCACCGTGATGCGCATTGGCAATGTATATGGCCCGGGCATGTCGACTGAAAATGTGTTGTCAGATATTATTGCCCAATTGGACGCTCCGGGGCCGATCACTGTGCGGGACGATACCCCTATCCGTGATTATGTCTGGGTTGAAGACGTGGCAAAAGGGGTGCTTGCCATTCTCAACACAGAAACAACAGGCATCTTCAACATTGGATCGGGTCTAGGCGTATCTGTACGGAGCTTGGCGCAGACGATATTATCCTGTGCAGGACAGGCGAATCGAACCATTATGGCGACCTCGCCAACCTCAACCATTTCAAATCTGGTGCTAGACATCCGTAAGACAACGTCCAAGATCGGCTGGGAACCCCAAACACCATTGTCTATAGGCATCGAACGGCTTTTGCATTCATGAGTGAAAACAAACGTATTATTGCCGTATTCACTGGAAACCGGGCCGAATACGGCCTTCAATTTCCCATTCTCAAGGCAATTGCGGAACACCCTCGGCTTGATTACCGGCTGATTGTCTCCGGGGCTCACCTTGACGACAATTTTGGACGCACCCTGGATGAAATCCGCAATGATGGCTTCGAAATCCATGCCGAAGTTAAAATTGATATGGCCGAAGACACCCTCTATGCCACGGCCCAAGCGATTGGCACGGGTGTGCTGTCCATGAGCCAGGCCTTGGATAGAATCAAGCCTGACATGTTGGTTGTTTACGCCGACCGTTTTGAAGGTTTCGCGGCCGTCATCGCCGGAACGCAAATGAACGTTCCCACAGCCCACATCGAAGGGGGGGATATCACAGAGGGCGGGGCATTAGATGATTCCGTCCGCCACGCCATGACGAAGCTTTCCCACCTCCACTTCACCACAAATCAACAAGCCTCAAACCGTGTTATGGCAATGGGGGAAGAACCTTGGCGTGTACATACCGTTGGGTTCCCCGCCATTGATCTCATCCAAGACGGAAACTACGCAACATCACAAGAGGTGGAAAAGACCTTATCCCTGGACTTGAAGCATCCGATTGTTTTGTTTACCCAGCATTCCGTCACCACCGAATTTAACCAGGCGAGCACGCAGGTTGCCCCATCCCTAGAAGCGATGAAACGCCTAGCCTCTGATGGTGCTCAGGTGATATTGACCTATCCCAACAACGACGCCGGGGGGCGTCATATTATCTCTGCGCTGGAAACGTTCTCGGCGGAAAATCCAAACAACATCCAGTTGCATCGCTCTTTGGGGCGTTACCTCTACCACGGCGTTCTTGCCTTAGCCCGAGATGCTTCTGTACGTGTAGCCTGCGTTGGCAACTCTTCATCAGGCATAAAAGAAACACCTGCTTTTGGCTGCCCGACCGTTGATGTTGGCAGCCGCCAAGCTGGTCGTTTGCGCGGCGTGAACGTCCTCAATGCGGACTATGACGCCAATAACATTTATGACAATGTGCGCAAATGTTTTAATGATAAAGCCTTCCGCGCCGATTGTCGCACGGGTCAAAACCCATATGGATTAGGGGATGCAGGAAAGAAGATCGCCGATATTCTTGCCGATGTGCCGCTCAACCAAAACCTTATCCGTAAAGGTATGACGCTTATTGGTGAAGCAAAAAACGGTTGGTTTAGATGAACAAACCCATTCTTACATTTAACGCCAGCTTGCGTCAGGCCATTGAGGTCATCGAAAAAACACGTAGCCTGATCGCCGTCGTGGTGGATGGCGAGGGGCGTTTGTTGGGTACCGTTTCTGATGGTGATATTCGCCGGGCAATTCTGGCTGGGCAAAATCTGGACGGCCCAGCCCGTGACGCGATGGCCACGTCCCCCATTACCGCCACCACAGAGTTAAACCATGAAGAATTAATGCATTTCCTGCTCCACCATGGTGTTGCTGCGGCACCGGTTGTTGACGATCAAGGACATTTTGTTCACGTCGTACAAACCTATGATACGGTCCCGGATGAAGGCACGGCGGGGACCGCATCGGGATTCGAGGCTGCGGTCATCATGGCGGGGGGGGAAGGCATGCGCCTGCGCCCCATGACCGAAAACTTGCCCAAACCGCTGATTCCCATCGGCGGCGTTCCACTTTTGGAACGTCAAGTTCGGTCTCTTGTTCAGAGCGGCGTGCGCCGCATCTTCATTTCCACCAACTATCTTGGTCATTTAATCGAAAAACACTTCGGCGATGGGTCTGAGTTTGGTGCGAAAATCCAGTACCTCAGAGAAAACACAAAACTCGGCACGGGTGGCGCCTTGTCCCTTCTTCCAAGCGCGCCCACCCGCCCCATTTTGGTCATAAATGGCGACGTCATGACCTCATCAGACTATGGCAAGCTTCTCAATTTTCATACGGAACATGAATCCTTCATCACCATTGGCGCAGTAGAATATCACCTCCAGATTCCATTCGGCGTCATCCACATTGATAAAACGAGCGCCACTGGCATTGAAGAGAAACCATCCCAACGTTTTTTGTGCAATGCAGGCATATATGCATTGTCGCCAGACTCCCTAAAAGGGGTTCCCGTAAATATGCGTTTTGACATGACAGAGCTGATTAAAGACGCGATCAAGGACAACGAAACGGTAACGGTGTTTCCTATTCATGAATTTTGGACGGATATAGGCAGTCCATCTGATCTGGAACGGGCCCGAAAAAGATTTGATGAGGTATAAATGAGCCATCCACTCCTTGGGAAACAAGTTTTTGTGACAGGTGCCGACGGCTTTATTGGCAGTCATCTTGTCGAGCTTCTCGTCAAGGCTGGGGCTAATGTGCGCGCACTCGTCTATTACAATTCTTGGAACAGCATCGGTTGGCTGAATGATGTAAACGCCGACATCATCGAAAACGTTGACATTCTTTTCGGTGATATTCGCGATACCGAACGTATCCGCACCGCGGTATTGGATTGCGACTATGTCTATCATCTCTCCAGTCTCATTGGCATCCCCTACAGCTACGATGCGGCGCGTTCGTATGTTGAAACAAACATTGTCGGTGCCCTAAACGTCTTAGAAGCCGTCCGCAGTGCGAACCATTTGGCCTGCTTAGTACATACCTCCACGTCTGAGGTGTACGGGACCGCTCAACATGTACCCATATCAGAAGACCATCCTCTGGTCGGTCAATCACCCTACTCCGCGTCTAAAATCGGAGCCGACAAACTTGCCGAGAGCTATCATTTGTCATTTGGCACGCCGATTGTTACGGCGCGCCCCTTCAACACCTTTGGCCCCCGTCAAACAGCGCGCGCGGTTATTCCCACCATTGCCAGTCAGTTGCTGGATGGACACGACAAATTGACGCTAGGCGCGTTAAGCCCGACCCGCGACTTCAACTATGTCGCCGACACTGCGGAAGCGCTGATTGCGCTGTCCGTGGCTGACCGAGCCATTGGAAAGACCGTCAACATCGGCACAGGTGAGGAATGGTCCATCGAACAAACGGCGCGGATGCTCATGAAAATTTGCGGACGCGAGCTTCCCATTGAATGCGACGAAGCCCGTATCCGCCCCGCCAACAGTGAGGTCAACCGGCTTTTGGCCGATAACACCCTCTTGAAAGAACTCACCGACTGGCAACCCCGTCATTCGTTTGCCGAGGGCCTGGAAGAAACGGTCGCATGGATTCGTAACAATCTTCACCATTTTAACACCAAGCGCTATGCAACATGATCTCAAACCTGCATAGCACTCTATCAAGCACATCGTCATCCCCAGCCCTTTTGGATTTCTTATTATGAGCTACAAAGTCAAAGTTTTCGGCGCCGGTTCCATCGGCAACCATCTTTCCAATGCTTCGCGTACCATGGGCTGGTCAGTTGATTTATGCGATCTTGATCCCGCTGCCCTAGAACGCACCAAAACCGAGATCTATCCCCAGCGTTACGGTGCCTGGGATGAAAGTATCTCCCTGTACCAAAATGACGATGCGCCGAAAGGTGGTTACGATCTGATTTTCGTGGGCACCCCCCCTGATAGTCATATGTCCCTGGCCCTAGCCGCCATTGAAGAAGCCCCAAAAGCAATTTTGGTTGAGAAGCCCTTATGCGGCCCTGGGTTAGAAGGCGCACAGGAGCTTGCGGAAGCTGCAAAGGCCAAAAATGTGCAGATATTTGTTGGCTATGACCACGTCGTCGGTTCAGCAAGCGTCGAAGCTAGCACCAAACCGCAAGCGATTGGCATTGGCGACATCGAAACCATTGATGTTGAGTTTCGCGAGCATTGGGGTGGTATCTTCGCGGCTCACCCATGGCTTAATGGTCCGGAGGATACCTATCTGGGTTACTGGCAACGTGGCGGGGGTTCCAGCGGCGAACACTCCCACGCAATTAACCTGTGGCAGCACTTTGCTCATTCCGTCGGCGTCGGCCGGATCGTCGAGGTCAGCGCGATGCTGGATTACATTAATGATGGCAATGTCAATTATGACAAATTGTGTGTTCTCAACGTGGTTACGGAAAACGGCATGATTGGACGTATAGTCCAGGATGTCGTCACCAACCCGCCGCGGAAATGGGGCCGCATCCAAGGCTCCAACGGCTACGTCGAATGGCAATGTGGCGTAAAAGCGGGGGTTGATCGAGTAAGTTGGAAAAGCGGCGATGCGGGCACCAACATCAAGGATGTCGAGAAGACCCGCCCACAAGATTTCATCATGGAACTCACCCATATCAAAAACGTTTTAGAAGGGACCGTCCAGGACTCCCCTATTTCGCTTGAACGCGGACTGGACACGATGCTGGTGGTCGCCGCCGCACACCTTTCTGCCCGCGAAAAGCGTACCGTTCGTATCGACTATTCTATGGGATATACCCCTGCCGCCTTGAAATTCGCGTAATTTCTCAGACATTTTATATATATGAGGCCGACATGAACGACACTTTTAACTTCCGTGATCTCTTTGTCTTAGACCTAGCCAACAACCATCAGGGCAGTGTTGAACATGGACTAAACATAATCCGTTCTATGGGAGATGCCATACAAAAGCACAAAGCGCGCGCAGCCATAAAATTTCAATTTAGGCAGATGAACACGTTTATTCATCCAGACCACCATAAAGGCAGCGACAACAAACACATCCCCCGTTTCATGTCGACATGGCTTCAGGTTGACGATTACAAAACTTTGATTAAAGAAGTCCGTAACCAGGGCATGTTGGCGATCTGCACCCCCTTTGATGAAGAATCCGTCGACGTCATTGAAGAGTTTGGGTTTGATGTCATCAAAATTGCCAGCTGCTCAGCACGCGATTGGCCGCTGCTGGAACGTGTGGCGAAAACAAATCTGCCGGTAATCTTCTCCACTGGCGGTCTGACGATTTCACAAATCGACGACTTGGTCAGCTTCTTTGATCACCGGGCTTGCAGCTACGCCATCATGCACTGTGTTTCGATTTATCCGACGCCGGATGAATTGTGCAACTTGGCCAACATCACAACACTCCGAAATCGCTATCCTGATCGCGTGATCGGCTGGTCGACCCATGAAGACCCAAACGACACAGCCCCGGTGATGGTCGCCGTTGGTCAGGGTGCTGCTATGTTTGAACGTCATGTGGGTCTGGAAACGGACACCATTAAACTCAACGCCTATTCGTCAACTGCAGGCCAAATCAACGCCTGGATTGGCGCTTGCCTAAAGGCAAAAACCCTTATGGGTCAGGCTGAGCGGCCCGCACCGGCTGATGTCGAAGTTGAATCTATTGAAAGCCTGAAACGCGGCGTGTTTACCAAAACTACCATCAAAAAAGGCTCGGAACTAACCCGCGATATGGTTTTTTTCGCCATGCCATACACGCCGGGGCAGCTGTCCAGTGGGGATTGGAAAAACGGCATTGTCGCGACTGCAGATATCAAGACCAACGCCCAGGTGACGAACACAAACGTTAAGGTTCCAGAACCTCAGGATGTTCAGGCTCTCAAATCGGCTGTACATGAGGTAAAAGCCTTGTTGAATGTGGCCCGCATTCCTCTGAACAGCGAATTTGAGGTTGAGTACTCGCACCACTACGGTTTCAAAAAATTCCCTGAAACGGGCGTTGTCATCATCAACTGCATCAATCGAGAATACTGCAAAAAAATTCTTGTTCAATTGGCAGGGCAAGCTCACCCAATGCATTTCCACAAGCGCAAAGAAGAAACCTTCCAAGTCCTTTGGGGAGAACTGCACACCGAATTGGATGGCCGCAAGAAAACCCTATACCCCGGCGACACTCAATTGGTCATGCCTGGTGTTTGGCACCGTTTCTGGAGCGATACCGGGTGCGTTTTTGAAGAAGTTTCAACGACGCATTTTAACAACGATTCCGTTTATCGGGATCCTGCAATCGAAAACCTTGAACGCCATGAACGCAAAACCATCGTCGATCACTGGGGCCGCTTCCAAGTTGACGACCACCGCGCTTAAACACCAAAGCCACCCAGTTCATCATTGTCGGGACAATCAGATATAATGACTGACGAAGAAGCCAAGCAGGCCCTCGTTGGGCTGTCGATCGACAAACAAGAAATGTTAGAGCGTCTTGCACCTTACATCTCTTCTTCTGTCTCAAAGGACAGTGCGGATGGCCGCCTATTGATCCGCCAGAGATTCAAAAATCTACTGCACATGATCGCCTTGTTTTATATCAAACAATTAAAATTGGGGCGGAGAGCGAAAACTGGTGAGCTGGTTCAGAACCTTTACAACACCGCTTACGCAACATCAGAATTTGATGGATACAACTGCCAGGGGCGAAACGTTACCTATCTGTATGGTGATCAAGTTCATAAAATGGTTAGCATGGGAAATTACCGTTCAAAATCTCATGTCATCGAAAAAGCCATCAACATTATCCAGCCTAAGACAATGTGTGAGATTGGTTGCGGTAAGGGACGCCACGTTTTCTACTTCGGACATAAATTTCCCGGCACACAATTCACCGGCATTGACTTCAGTAGTAATGCCATAGACCTTGCAAAGCGCACGCAGCAATGCGACACGATTGACCTCCACCTGCCTGAAAAACCCGGAGCGCTTTCCGAACAAGAACGCAACGCTGTCCGCACCATTGACTTCCAAGTTGGCAATGCCTGCGACCTGTCAAACATCAAGGATAACGCTTTTGAGGTCGTTTACACTGTTTCCGCGCTGGAACAGATGGCGCACATCCTTCCTGAAGTTTTAGCGGAAATCCATCGCGTCACAAGCAAGTATGTAATCTTCTGCGAACCCTTCTGGGACAAAAACGATTTTCTCGGGCGTCGCTACCTCACGGCTGGAAATTATTTCCGTGCCAAGACCTCCGTTTTTGAAAAGGCCGGGTTTGAGATGCTGAACTATTTAGATTGCCTACCATTGAAACCATCATTTAAGGACACGGTCTTTATCGGCAAAGTTATAAAAAAGTAGACGAATGGCCAAACCGATTGACCTCATCATATTTGATTTTGATGGTACGCTCGTTGATTCAAACGCAATCAAACGGAAAGCATTTTATGAACTTCTTCCCGGCGATGCAAAATTCAACGCAATTTTAGATGAGGTGCTTGAAACCGATTATACCGCAACTCGTCAATACATTCTCGCCAACGTTATGAATCGCTACCACTCTGATAAAGAAACCGCCCGTCGGCATGCTCAAGATTGTGTTGTTAAATATGGTGAAATCACAACCCGTATGGTGGTTGAATGCCCCCAAATTGATGGGGCGGAAGATCTGCTCGACGCGCTCAAAAATGACGGCTATACCCTGGCTCTCAATTCAGGCACACCCAAGGATATACTGGTCGAAATTGCACACTTACGGGGCTGGGAACACTGGTTCGAGTTCATTCTTGGCGCGCCACAACTGAAATCTGACAATATATCGTCTTTAGCCCAACGCATGAACCTTGCCCCCTCTTCTATCATCATGGTGGGCGACCGCGAAACGGATCGCGAGGGCGCAAAAGGGGCAAAGTGCAATTTTATCGGATTGATTCGTCCCGACAGCGATTTCATCACCAAGCCAGATTTTTTTGTCACATCATTAAAGACCCTCAAAGATTTCATCGAAACGACTTGGCCCATACGCGACCAGAACACTCTCGCCCAACAGGAATAATATAATGTTCGAAACATGTGAAATCTGCGGCGCACACGAATGGAAACAGGCTTATAACGGCACCATCCGAGATGGAACGTTTGGATCTATTCGCGAAAATGCCATCGTCGCCAAATGCTCCGGCTGCGGCGCTGAGCGACTTGGTGAGGAATGGTGCCTCCCAGAATCCCATTATGAAACGGGAGAATACAGAACCAAACTGCGCCAAGAGTTAAACGCGTCGTCCTATTTCCAAGGTCATGACAACCTTCAGATTTTTGCCTTGCAAACCCTGCCCCTTCCGGCAATGCGCGGAAAAAATGTTGCGGATGTGGGGTGTGCTGGCGGCAGCTTTTTGGATCATGTGCGCGGTCTTGCAAATC
This sequence comes from Rhodospirillales bacterium, assembly GCA_024653965.1. GTDB lineage: Bacteria > Pseudomonadota > Alphaproteobacteria > Rhodospirillales > Magnetovibrionaceae > JANLGW01. The sequence continues at coordinate 35,643 of JANLGW010000107.1, read as the reverse complement.
GTATCATCGCAATCGAACCGTTTTCTGAATACCACGAAAGCCTCACGTCCCGGGGTTATGAGGTTTATCCTTTCGCGGATAAGGCAGCGTCTCAAAATATTGGCACCATCGATTTTGCAACCAGTTTCCAGGTCATCGAACACACTGACAACCCCCGCCAATTCTTGGCCGACATCCGACCGATGCTCAAACCCGATGGTTTGCTTTACCTCAGCACGCCAAACCGCAATGACGTCTTGATGTCACTGTTGCCAGACGATTACCCAAGCTTTTTCTACAGGGTCGTTCACCGTTGGTATTTTAATGCCGACAGCCTTGCCCAATGCGCCCGGCTAGCCGGTTACGAAGTTGTCGATACACATTTTGTTCACCGTTATTCCATGGGAAATGCAATGCGTTGGCTACGTGATTGCCGCCCGACGGGAAACTCAGCTATGAATGGTTTGGATCATGGGACAGACATGTACTGGAAGGGATACCTCGAAAAGTCCGGTACAAGTGATTGCCTATTCATGGCCTTGCGCCCCAAGCCTTGCCTCTGAACAGATAAAGCGAACAGATCAATGATTGGAAACAAACGTGTTCTTACCGTTGTTCCCGCCAGAGGCGGAAGCAAAGGCATCCCCCTTAAGAATCTCCGCCCTGTGCAGGGCATTCCGCTTGTTGCACTGGTGGGTCATCTTTGCGCAAAAGTACCAGAAATCACGCGTGCAGTGGTTTCCACGGACCACGAAGAAATCGCACGCGTTGCGGAAGAATCTGGTCTGGCGGCTCCATTCCGCCGCCCCGAAGCGATTGCTGGAGATCGCATCGGTGACTGGGATGTCCTGAGCCATGCACTTGTTGAAATGGAAAAACTCGACAACACCCGCTACGACATTGTGGTGATGCTGCAGCCGACCTCTCCAATGCGAACACCTGAAAACGTCAGCAACACGATACACATGCTCGTCGATGGCAGCTGGGATGCGGTGTGGACCGTGTCCGAAACCGATGGCAAAAGCCACCCTCTCAAACAATTGGTCCTAAAGGAAGACAATACCATGGACTACTACGACCCGAAGGGAAGTCACATCATTGCTCGCCAGCAGCTTAAGCCTGTATACCACCGCAATGGCATCGCCTACGCAATCACGCGAGACTGCCTTTTAGAGCAAAATACGATCAAAGGAAAGCGGACCGGCGCACTGATCATAGACGGCCACCATGTCAGCATTGATACGGAGTGGGATCTCCAATTCGTCAACTACTTGCTGTCACAAAATCAACTTCAAAACACATATGAAAAAAACAATCAATGAAGCAAAAACTCAAAATTCTAATCTTCATCGAATCAGATTTCGTTATTCGGAATTTTTTGAAGGCTGGTGCATTTGATAACCTGATTGAGAAACATGACGTACGTTATGTAATGCCCTCACCAGAGTATAAACGCTTCACCGTCGCCACTCCCCCAGATGTCTTTAAAGCCCCCATACATCGCGTCGATATTCCTGAAGACCGAGTTCTGATGTGGGTTTGGTTGTTTCTTGCTGACCAAATGCGTCTTACATTCAACAAATCTCTAAGAAAACGTCGGAGCATGTATGTATACGCAGCCGGCTCTAAGGCTGCCCTATTATTTACCCTGGCCCAGCTACCAATTCTCAAAACATTGTTCAAGCGATACGTTCAAAAAAGATTGGCTGAGAGCCCCTGCACGGAACTGACTAATATCCTTGATCAAGAGCAACCGGACATCAATATTCATCCGAGTACTTTTGATGGCTGTTACATTAGTGATCTCATCATCGAAGGAAAGAGGAGATCAATTCCAACGGTGATTCTCATGAACTCCTGGGACAATCCTAGTTTAAAGCGTTCTATGGCGGGGGTGCCTGACTGGATCACTGTTTGGGGAGAACAAACGAAGCAGCATACACATCACTTCATGAAGACTCCGCTAGATCGTATTATTAAGCTTGGCGCCGCACAATTTGAAGTGTTTCGGAACCCGCCACGCATTACCCGCGAACAATTTTGCATGGAACACGGTATTGATTTGAGAAATAAGATTGTTCTTTATGCTGGCAGCAGCCGTAACACAAACGAACTGGCGGAACTGAAGATCTTGGATGAGCGCATAGCGCGCGGAGAAATAAGTAACATTTCCATAGTTTACCGCCCTCACCCCTGGGGGAATGGCGGTGGACCAGGCGGGGCTGAGATAATTAACGTCCAATGGAAAAATATTGTTATTGAAAACAGTATGAGAGAATATCTGACTCGCCTGAGCAAAGGTGACAAAACCCCGGATACCGCCGATTACAAACGCACCCATGACATTCTATCTGCTATTGATGTTTTAATTTCACCATTTTCAACAATTATTCTTGAAGGCGCACTTCATGGGAAACCTGTCATGTGCCTTATGACTAGCAAATCAAAAAGTATCGAAGTAAGGAAAGACCTCATTCATTTTCAAGAAATGTTTTCTCTAGCAACCATATCAGAAGCCTATCAAGATGATGATCTCATCGAATGCATTCGTGACCTCATTGCAAAGTCAGATGATCCAGAGTTCAAAACAACCATACTCAATGATATGAAATTTTTTGTTGAAACCCCAGGAGAGCCCTACCATATAGCTCTCACGGAGGTCATCGAAAACATTGCTAATTACCCACAAGACGCAAAGGCAACCCTATGATCCGGCAAGCTAAAAACCCCGCAGAATCACCTACAGGCTGGGTTATTAACTCTCGAGAGTTAACCGTTGAAAACACCACCCATTGCGGTGCCGATTGCGTCATGTGTCCCAGGGATGATTATCAATTCAAATGGAGCCATATGGACAACGCATTGTTCCGCTCAGTCATTGATCAGAGTGTCTCTCTGGGCGTAACGTCTTTAGACCTATGCGGATTCGGGGACCCCTTTCTTGACCCTAAATATGCCGAGAAACTTGAGTATGTTAAAACTGCGTACCCCTCGGTCATAACTTATACCAGCACCACAGGACATGCCCTTCAAGGCAAAAATTTCGACCTTGCCTGTAAATACTTAGATACGATTCGCATTAGCAATTATGGTTTTTCTAAGAAAAGCTATGAAGCCGTACATGGCGGAGGCTTAAAATTCGAGCAAGTCCAAAAAAACATTCACCGTCTTTTAGCACTGCCTAAAACTGAACGCCCCTACGTTATGGTTAGCTTTCTGATTTTGCCAGAAAATGAGCATGAAACGGAGCAATGGCGCGAATATTGGGAACCACTTGCAGATGAAATTGCGATCTGGCGCCCCCACAACTACGGTGGTGACGAGAGCACTGAAAAAGTTGCATTCCGTAGTTCCGCTAGACAAGAAAAAGATAAGCAACATACTTGCGGGCGGCCTTTTAAAGGCAATCCATTTGTTCGCACCAACGGGGATGTTTCTGTATGTTGCTTCGACTACAATCACCAACTCGTCGTCGGAAACCTCAATGAAAAGCCACTGATTGACATATTGAGTAGCGACAAAATGAAGTACGTACGTGAAGTTCACAATTCGCTAAGTTTCGATAGCTGCGACCTGCCATGTAAAGGCTGCGACCAAACTTATGATCGCGGCGATGCCCTGGTATATGCCAGTAATAAAAATAGGCGAGTCGACCAGCCAAACAACCACCCTGACCACTTAGTCCACTTGGTGGCAGAATAGACCTAATTTCTGTCATTCCGTAACCGGAAAAATTATTTAACCCATAAACTTAGTCTGTTTGTGGCAGCTTTTTGATGCGCCTCCCGTAATTTTCCTCGAAGAACAAACACATGGCCTTCGCTTCACAATTGCTTTGCCAAAAAATCAAAGAACGGCTTGGGCCGGCTCCGGCAAAATTTCTCTTAATGACCAAGTCCGGATTGGCTGAACGGGTCGATGATGTCAGCCACGGCCAAGCACCGCGCGAGTTTTTCTATAATTTCTTCGATTTGGTCGAAAAAGGATATGACGCCAGAATAATGAATACCTCTGCGCCTTACACCGGCGTTGACGGTTATCTGGCACGATTGAGAGAACGCGTATGGTCTCGATTGAGCGGCATCAGCCAACGTCACCATTACTTAAATGTGGTTTCCGGTGCTTGGCAAAATGCGGATGTCATTGTCAGCTACACCGATCATTTCAGCCTTACTTTAGGTGATTATTTTAAATCTCACACGAACCGCCCTAAAACGGTAGGTGTGTTTCATGGCTTATGTGATTTTAGCTCACATCTGACACCGATCGGCAGCGCTTACGCGGACCGTTATATTCGTAGCTGCCTAAAAGGTTTGGATGCGCTTTGTTTTTTAGGGCCCGGCGACCTCAATGAAGCCCGAAGGCGCTACGACCTGCTTGACAAGCACTCCAGCCAGATGACCTTTGGTGTCGATACTGACTTCTGGCGCCCCCCTCTTCCTGGAGAATTATCGCAGACCGCGAACGAGCGGCATCAGTTGCTGTCCGTTGGATCTGATCCGAACCGAGATTATGAAACGCTGCTCAACGCGGACCTCAATGCCGACCTCAATATCATCACTCGTCTTCCCATCACAGAACTGGCCCGTGGAAAGCCGAACGTAACCATTACCCAGGGTACATTTTGGGATACTCAACTTACCGATATCGGGTTGCGGCAACTCTATTGGGATGCCGACGCAATTATTATTCCATTACGCGATGTATACCAACCTACGGGACAAAGTGTTACCTTGCAGGCCATGGCCTGTGGAAAGCCCGTTATCTTTAGCAATATAAAGGGAAACTGGTCACCGCAATTGTTGATAAATGGGCAAAACTGCCTCTTGGTCCCTCCAGGAAGCCCTATAGCGCTTGAACAAGCTGTGAAGCGCCTCAAAGATAGCCCAAGTCTTAGCGCCCAAATTGGCCAACGCGCAAGACAATCAGTAGAAGACCATTTCACCCTCTCGCACATGAACGAGAGCTTGATGTCCGTTATCAATCGCATTCATCGTTGACCTCAGAAATCTAAACATGAAAATTGCATTTGGTTACAAGATGGAAGATGGTCCATATGGCGGTGGAAACAGTGTTATCCGCTCCATGTCGGGATTGTTAGCTGATGCTGGCCACACCATTGTCTGGTCATTAGTTGACGATGACATCGACATCATCGTTCTTGTCGATCCAAGATTAAGAAGCCCCAATATCCCTTTTTCAGCAGGTGCCAGCGTTTTATATCAAGCCTTCCGCAATCCGAAGGCCATTGTCATTCAGCAAATACATGATTGTGACGAACGCAAACATACCAGAACCATGAACTTACGTCAGCGCATTGCAAACTACGCTGCTGACCATACGGTGTGCGTTGGATCATGGATGTTAGACTTAAATGTGATACGGCCTGAACACAAAGATCATTTTACCGCAATTCTCAACGGTGGTGAAACGAGCATTTTTAATCGCAAAGGCCATAAGCCCTGGGATGCTAAGGGGCCGCTAAAGCTAATTACCCATCACTGGGGTGGAAACTGGATGAAAGGGTTTGATGTTTACCAGCATATGGACAATCTTCTTGCCAACCCAAAATGGCAGGACGTGTTTAGTTTCACATATGTCGGAAATGTCCCCCAAGGCTTTTCCTTTAAGAACGCAACCCATCTCCCCCCACGATCTGGCGATGCGCTTGCGGATGTCTTGCGCAGTCATGATGCATATATTACGGCCTCTATAAATGAGCCTGCAGGCCTACATCACATAGAAGGGGCCTTATGCGGTTTGCCTATCATCTTCCGAAATTCTGGAGCCTTACCGGAATATTGCGCAGGATATGGGCTGTCCTTTGAAGGCGTAGACGACATTGAACAAACTATCAAAACAATGCGCAAAGAATACAATCAATGGTACAAGTCTCTTGATTCATATCATTTCACAGAGCGTAAAATGGTCGATGAATATCAAAAGCTTTTTGACGATTTGGATAAAAAGCGCCCGCAAATTGTATCCCAACGCCGGATTTGGAGAAACCCACTCCTCTTCGCCCTCAACCAAATTCCTTTTTGACAGCGAGTTTTAAAAGCCTAAACATGCGCAAAGATTATATTTCCGATACATCCATAGATGATTCAGAATCAGGCTTCATTGAACGCTTCTGGACTGACAATTGGAAAAACACGGGCGGGGTTGAGAACCGCCTCAATCGCTATATTTCGTCCTTTGATCGTTTTGCACTTAAATCAGAATGGCGCTTGTTGAGAAAATATATATCCCCCACTTCACATCACCGACTGTTGGATGGGGGTTGCGGCACAGGTGAGTGGTGTCGCCACCTCAATAATCAGGGCTATTCCGTCACTGGTGTCGACATCAGTCGTGAAACGATTGAAAAGCTTCAAGAGCTATTTCCTGATGATGCCTTTCAGGCAGGTGACATCCGGAATATGAATTTTCCTGATGAAAGTTTTGATGGCTATTTTTCCTGGGGTACGTTTGAACACTTTGAAGCTGGCCTTCAACCCTGCATAAGCGAAGCCTATCGGGTTCTCAAACCAGGTGGATACCTGTTCATGACGGTGCCATTTGATAGTTTTGGGCTTTCATTCGCACAGATATTTAAAACGCCTTCCCAAACATCCGCTCGTAATTCTAAGCGCTTTTATCAATGGCGTCTGTCGCGCCAAGAACTGGCTACGGAACTAACACTAGGCGGCTTAGACGTGGTCAAATTACAACCGATACACAGACGACAAACCATTGTTAGGATGCTGCATCACGGTTTTGGGCTGGACTACAATGGCCGATTTGCTCGATATACGGGGCTTGTTCTTGGCTCTATTTTACCACGCGGACTTTGCGGTCATATGCTGATGGCTGTTGCTCGAAAACCCATTTTGGACAAGTCGTAAACAAAACGATTCAAGGTTCTGTCTGACAAAATGCTTTTCAACTCATATCCCTTTTTGCTTCTCTTCCTACCGACTGCCATGATTGGCTACTGGGCTATGGAACGGTTGGGAGGTCGGCCAGCAGGGATTGGCTGGCTAGCCTTTATATCACTGATTTTTTATGGCATTGCGGAACCTTGGCACCTTCTTATTATTTTACCGTCCATTGCGTTCAATTTCAGTGTAGGTGTCCGTCTTGCCTCTTGTGAACCACATCCTCGTCTGTTGTTTGCTGCAATAGCCACAAACCTAGCCTTGCTCGGCTACTTCAAATACGCAAATTTTGTAACCGAGAACATCCAGACTCTTACTGGACTGCCACTACTAAGCACCGACGTAACACTACCTGCTGGAATTTCATTTTATACCTTCACACAAATTGCTTTTTTGGTTGATTCCTATCGCCACCAAACCCGAGAAGTGAATTTTTCACGCTATACCTTGTTTGTAACTTTTTTCCCGCACTTGATCGCGGGCCCGATTATTCACCATTCAGAAATGTTACCCCAGTTCGCCAAAGGCCACAGGGGCATGAATGCTCGTAACATCTCTATCGGGCTATCAATTTTAATTATCGGATTGGCCAAGAAGGTTCTCATCGCAGACAATTTAGCCTTAATGGCAAACCCCGTGTTTGATGCCGTATATCAAGGTCAAACCATCACTTTCTTTGAGTCTTGGACAAGCGCGCTCGCTTATACGTTTCAGCTCTATTTCGACTTTTCCGCCTATTCTGACATGGCGATTGGGCTCTCATTGATGTTTGGTATTAAAATGCCAATTAACTTCAGCTCACCCTATAAGTCTCGGAGCATTATTGAGTTCTGGCGGCGCTGGCATATGACTTTGTCCCGTTTTCTTCTTGAATATCTTTACATCCCTTTAGGGGGAAACCGCCATGGTGCCCCACGCATGCTCTTAGCGCTATTGGCCACAATGCTTTTGGGAGGACTGTGGCACGGAGCCGGTTGGACCTTTATTTTATGGGGGGGCCTTCATGGCGGATACCTCATCATCAATCATGGTTGGCGCTTTGCACAAGACCGAGCCACCGGTCCACTCTCGAGCATCATGTCAGCTACCACCATTTTGTCCTGGCCCATCACATTTATATCCATTTGTGTTGGGTGGGTCATTTTCCGTGCAGAAAACTTAGATACAGCCTTTGCCATACTAAACACCATGTCAGGATTTCACGGGTTTACCTTCCCCGCCATTGCAGAATTAAGGCTCGGTACTTTTGCCGATACCTTTAAACAATTTGGCGTGACGTTCAGTGGGGCGAACATTGTATCTCTTGAAGATTGGCGTGAGTTTGGCATCCCGGTAATTGTACTCGCCGCCACCATCAGTTTTTTCGCCCCCAACACCCAACAAATATTTGCGCGCTACAAACCTGCTTTGCCCGTTTACGCAAATGACCAGAAAAATTTGCCGCGCAGTCGTCTTGCGTGGACTCCGAATTTTATGTGGATGGTCTATTTGGCCACCTTAACCGTGGTTTGTATGCTGAGCCTCAATCGCGTCAGCGAATTTATATATTTCAGATTTTAACATGAAAATTTATCCCCGATATCTCAGGAGACTAACCCTTCTCTCCATCGCAATCCTGGCCGCTATTTCGGCCATAAATTGGGGAATTGACCCCTACATGGTTCACAAAAACAGCCCAAAGATTATGGGGCTGAATATTCAAAAACCCGTACTTAGTCGCAACGCACGACTGTACTTAGCTTCTGATGTTATCAATCACGCTTTTGAAGTTTTAGTATTAGGTGCAAGCACCGCCGAAGGGCTACCGACCCAGCATCCATATTATGCGAGTTCCGAAGTTTATCGTCTCGCAATCGGCGGGGCCAACAGCTATGAACTCCTGCGTTATTACCAACACGCATTTGCAAACAATAACATAAAATATGTCGTCGCTGTTTTGAATTTCTATAGCTTCAATGCCTACCGTACACCAACTACCGATTTTCGAGAGGACATTCTTGATGTAGATATCCATGGACAGCCGAACCCCATGGCCCCCCTACGACGCCTGTCCAACGTAGTTTCTATTGATACATTTAGAGATGCAATCAAGACCGTTGTTGCGCAAGAGGACGGACGCCCATCAGTCAACAGGGATACAAAACTCTTCCAGCGAGAGGACAATTCACAGGAACTCTATACGGTCTTCAACAATATCGATCGGCACCAACTGGACCGTGTCCTGTTGCCACAACCCAACAGAAAATTCAGCCTAGATCAAGTTGAGGGAGCACCGTCTCCTTTTGACTATTTTCGCATGTTAGCTAAGCATGCCGAAGAACATGGCATTAAACTTGATGTGATCATCTCACCATCTCATGCGCGCTCACTAGGCATCATTAACGCCGCAGGTCTATGGCCTACTTTTGAAGCTTGGAAGCGTGACTTAACCGATCTATCAACACAACACAAAAACATGAACGTCTGGGATTTCAGTGGGTTTCATGAATATGCGTTATCCGATGTCCCCGGCCCCGGCGACCCCTCTAGAATGACATGGTACCGAGATCAAATCCATTTTAGCGATGCCCTTGGCAAAAAAGTTCTCAATCGTATGGCGGGTCAAAAGGAACCTTTTGGCCTCCTTTTGACGCAGGACAACTTAGAACCTCACCTACAACGCCAACGCGTTGGCCTTGCAAACTGGAAAGCCGCGTTCAAGCGGGACTCAGATGACATTGATAGGATCGCTCGCAAGCAAGGCATCCACTTGGAAAACAAATGACCGATCAAAGTGACCAATCTCCCCTCTCCCAAAGAACCATCAATGACTTTGGGACACAGTGGACAACCTATGACAATACGGATGGATACTTTGGCTCCGCCGAACTGCTCGCCGACTTCATCAAACCTTTTGACACCTCGCACTTCACCAACGCCAGGGTCGCCGATATAGGCTCAGGAACCGGTCGATTTGCCGCCGGTTTATTGGAAATGGGAGCAAAACACGTTTATGCGGTTGAGCCCTCACAGGCCATTTCTGTCATTGAAAATCGGTTTGAGGGTGACCCCCGTATAACGGCTCTCAACATTCAGGGGGCGGCTTTGCCACGGGACCTCAACTTAGATTTCATCATAAGCATTGGCGTCGTGCACCATATCCCCACACCTGAACCTGTCATTAAGGCGGCTTATGAGGCATTAAAACCCGGTGGCCAATTCATTGTTTGGCTTTATGGCAAAGAAGGCAGTCGGGCCTATCTTGCGCTAGCGCTTCCCCTGCGCCTTATCTCCAGGTGCATGACTTCAAAAATGGTGGCGGGCCTAGCATGGCTTCTGGAATTTCCCTTATGGGGCTACATCCAAGTGGCTAAAAGATGGCCCTGGTCCTTACCCCTTAAGGCGTACATGACAGGCGTTCTCGATAAAATCCCCAAAGACAAGCGCCGTCTCGTCATCTACGATCAACTCAAACCCGCTTATGCAAAATATTATACGCGTGACGAAGCATCCGCCCTTCTTCACCTAGCCCCTTTTTCAGTCGAAATCCATGACCGGATGGGCTATAGCTGGGTTGCTATCGGAGTAAAGCCAAAGGACCTAGGCACATGAACGTTACAAACAGTCAGTCACATAAAGGTGCTGCAGAACTGGTCAGCATTGTTATACCTGTTTTCAACGAACAAGATGCTCTGCCGATTCTGTTGGAACGCCTACAGGCTGTGATTGATCAGAAAGTCACTGGCTATACTTTTGAATTAATTTTCATTGACGATGGCAGCCAGGATAACAGTCTTAAAGTCGCCCTTAAGCTCGCCCAAAAAGAGCCCCGGCTACGGGTTATCGAACTGCGTAGTAATTTTGGGCAAACGGCCGCATTGCAGGCAGGTTTTGATGCTGCAAGGGGGGAAATTATTATCTCCCTCGATGCTGATCTCCAGCATTTCCCTGAAGACATTCCGCTATTTCTCGAAAAAATTGAGAGTGGCGTGGACGTGGCGTGTGGCTGGCGCCATGACCGTCAAGAAGGCATCGTTCGTCGCTGGCCGTCTCGCGTCGCCAACATGCTTATTCGTAAAGTGTCTGGCCTCGTCATTCACGATATTGGGACAACCTTTCGGGCCTACCGTAAAGATATCCTAGACGACATTCTATTGCTCGGTGAAAACCATCGCTTTGTCCCCGTTTTTGCAAAGGTTGCCGGGGCACGTATTGAAGAAGTGCCAATCCAAAACATTGAGCGCCCACATGGGGAATCAAATTACGGTATCAGCCGCACGCTGAACGTTTTTATTGATCTATTTTTTCTATATTTCTACACAAGATACTTAGATCGTCCGATCCGAATTTTTGGCAAAATAGCTATTCTGACCTTTGGCAGTGCATCCCTGATTGCACTCTACCTGCTGTACATTTTTATAATGACAGGGCTACCTGTCGTGCGGGTCCATAGTGGATTGTTTGTGATCTGCGCAGTCATGTATCTTGCTTCACTACAGTTTATCATAGCAGGTATTCTGAGTGAGTTAACTGCGCGCATGTATTTCACCGCTGGTGGCCGCACGCCCTATAAAATCCGAAATGAGTGGACCACCAGCAACATTCAGAACGCTGACGAGTAACATCCTCGATCAGAATGAAATAAGAATAGAAGCTCATGTGCGGTATGTTTGGTCGATACGCTCCTGATCGCAACCTCGGTGATCTCCAACACCTGTGCGCCGCGACCAATGACCTAAAACATAGAGGTCCGGACAGTGGTGCATGGTGGTCGGAAGATTACTTTTTTTTCGGTCATCGCAGACTGTCCATCATTGATATTGCGAATGGTCTGCAGCCTATGAGCAGCCATGACCGCCAATATGTGATTGTGTTCAATGGTGAAATCTATAATTATCTGGAGCTAAAGTCTGAGTTACAATCTTATGGCCACACCTTCATAACCAACTCCGATACAGAAGTCATTATTGAAGGCTATCGCAAGTGGGGTGCAGATGTATGTCTGAAGTTACAGGGCATGTTTGCCTTTGCAATCTCTGACCTCACCAACGGAGACTTATTTGTCGCACGTGACCGTTTCGGCGAAAAACCTTTGTTTCTTTTTGAAGAGAATGGCGGTGTAACATTTTCTTCAGAACTCGGCGCATTTTTCCGTCTTAAAGATTTTCATGCCGACATCGATCTTGAAGCATTAGGAGGATATTTGTGCCTCAACTATGTGCCAGGGAATCGCACCTTGGCAAAAGGCATTAGACGTCTCCCTCCCGCCACATGGAGGAGATACAGCATCAATGGTATTACAGAAGATCGTTATTGGACTCCTCCCGAACATCCCAATATCAACGCCAACTTAGAAGAAGCTCTTGGTCAATTAGAAAATCTCGTGGACAACGCCGTCAGCATGGCTTTGCGTAGCGATGTCCCTGTCACCATTTTTTTGTCCGGAGGAATTGATTCATCCTTGGTTGCCGAGAGTGCTGTTCGTCAGAGTGACATCAAGGACGCTTACTGTCTTGATTTTGATGTTCCAACGTATAGCGAATTTAGCAATGCAAAACGGGTCGCTCAATCCCTCGGCCTAAAAATACGCCGCGTGACTTTAACCAGCGATGCCTTAGAGGATTTTGTATCCATCGTTGAACGGCTGGATGACCCGCTTGCCGATTCCTCGGCACTTGCCGTGTGGACTTTGGCGCGGGAAGTTGCAAAGGATTATAAAGTCGCGCTCAGCGGCGATGGTGGCGATGAACTATTCGGCGGCTATTTAACATACCAAGCGACCGCCATTCACCGCTCAACGATGCGCTTCTTGCCCCAACCCATTCGTAATGCACTGAGCGGGTTAGCAAAGATGATCCCCGTATCTCCGACAAAAGTCAGCACCAGTTACAAAGCATCGCGTTTTTTGCGTGCGGCAAACCTGAATTCCGCTCAAGCACATTTTTCCTGGAACGGCACTTGGCTACCCCATGATGCCAAGAACTTTGTTTTTGACGATGCCGCCAAGAAAGCCGCACAAGATGCACTTAAACTATTGACCTCTCGGCACAACCTTGCCCCCTACCCCAGCCTTCTCGATTTGCAGAAGGCTGATATTGCCGATTACCTCCCCAATGATATCTTGACCAAAACCGACCGCATGACCATGGCATTTGGCTTAGAGGCACGAGCACCCTTCCTCTTCCCTCCGCTGGCTGAATTTGCATTGGCGCTCCCTGATCATCTGAAAACACCCCTGTTCGGCAAGCCAAAGCATGCCCTCAGGAAACTAGCCGAGCGCAAACTCGGGCACCACGTCAGCGAAGCCAAGAAGCAAGGGTTTAGCATTCCCATTCACCGCTGGCTCCGCGATGAGGCCCGCCACTTGGCGGAAGACCTCTTGTCGCCAACGCGGCTAAAGGACCTATCCTTTTTAAATGCTGCCGAGGTCATCAAAGCAAAAGACCTACACATGTCTGGTAAAGCCCAGTTGGGTTTTGAGTTGTGGGGCCTTATGACATTGGTCGCTTGGTATCACGCACGGATTTTACGCAAGAACCCTCATCCGCCACTGACGGACCTGCAAAGAGTAGTTTTTTAAGATGGTCGATAGACGTGTTTATATTTTCTGGGCTTTGGCATCACTGGCAGCACTCGCTTGGCACCCGTTCGTTCTCGGCTTTTATGTTGACGATTGGTTTTTCCTGTTGGTGCCAGACCTGACAACACCCGCCTTTTCTGCTGAGCGTTGGGCAGCCCTTGAACTTGCACAAAACAGACCCGTATTTCGCTTCGCCGGATTTCTGCTGGGATCAATTTTACCGCCCTCGCCGATGGTCTGGCACCTGTACGTCATTGCAATCGTCTTCGCCACTTCCATTGCGCTATACCACTTCTGTTCCAGCTTGTTGCGCCTTGTTTTTACACCCAAAACAAGCACATGGGCGGCCTCTGTCGCCGGAGTTTTCTGGCTTGTTTTTCCATGGGGTGCCCCCATCAACTTCTGGCCGACCGGTACAATCGCTTTAATTTCAATTATCGCTCTGTGCCTATCCGGCCAGATTATGATCGAAAAATGGACCACAAATTCACCCTGGCCCTACATCAGCGTATTTTTCTTCAACTTGATCGGCTATTTGAACTACGAAGCGATATACTTGCAAATTTTTCTGATCATTGCATTTACCGCTTGGCGCCTTGGCTGGAACAATATCCACACCCTTTTTTGGATGGCCTCTGCTGGAATGGCTCAAATTTCTGCCTTGGGGTTCAACCGATATATGAGAGCCACCGGAGCAGAGGGCTCACGGGCCTTCAACGCTGATTTCATCGAAACCTTTTTTCACTGGTTCGGTTTTGGCGCACGTAACCTGGGCATATCATGGTTGACAACTTCGGCTGTAACAGTCTGTGTTTTTATTGCCTTTAGCCTCTCCATTTTTATTTTTGCAAAGTTCATTCTAAAAAAACCTCAGTCAACAAATCCATACAAGCTAATCGGCACGGTATTGTTTTGGGCCGCTTTGATCACATGTGCGATTGCCGTCACATTGCCGCTTCCCATGGCATTTTTGGAAACTGCCGTCTTAACACTACCACTGATTGTCACGCTTTTAATATTTTCTGGGTTCGCCTTGAATGCCGCCAAAGACCACTACAAGCATTTTGTCTTGATGGCCATCGTCCTTTGCCTCATCGGCTTGTGTTTGGGAGGGGTAGCTTATGCCGCAGGTCACTACGTTATGTGGTCTACCGGCATTGGCGGTCGTGTGCTGATTGTTATAAACATCTGGATTGCCATGCTGATTGCCTTATGTACGGCCACCATTCTTGAGACAGGCATAAGCCCCAAACTTACCAAGACACTGGGCACTCTTTTATGGGGCACCTTACTCATGGGTACTGTATTTCGCGGAGCTGAATGGCACAACGCCTGGAGCATTCAGCAGCAAGCCCATGACAATGCGCCTAAAATTGAATTTGGAGAGCTTGGAGATCAAGCACTATACCTATACATAGGGCCAGAACAAGACGGTTGGGTTCCGGCCATCGAAACCAATATGCAAATGGGCCCTTTTGCTATGTCTGCTTTTTGGGGCCAGGCTGTTTCTGAGTCAGACAAACTGACGATTAAGGAATGGAATACCCGCTGGTTCGTTTCCCGCCCAACAAAACTCTTGGTGAAGTGGGATGGGCAGATCGCTACCTACGCATCGTGTGAAGCCCCCAAAACCGTTATTGAATCAAGAGTTGGCGCCCCCTTGTGGGTTTGGAATGGATTTGACGGCACTTTCACGCGCGCTCAACCCGGGCTATCCATTGGCTGTTAAGATCATAAATCCACTGAAATTTAAGTATGATGACAATGGGCTGACAATATGAGCAATGACAACATCAATCGCATTTTACAGTCCTTTCCCAAAACTAGGCCGCCTTTGGCAGATGCCTACAAAAAAATATTCGAGACTGAATACATTGCAAATAGAGAGGGCACTAACACGGTTTCTTCCCTGACGCAAAAGCTCGAATCTTGGATGCATAAAAGAGTGGCTACGTATCAAAGCTCGGGGCCAATCTTGGAAGTTGGTGCCGGTACTCTCAACCATCTGTCTTATGAAAATCTATCAAATCCTTATGATGTTATCGAACCATCTGAGTTTCTACTCAACGAAGGCCAAAACATACATTTGGTACGCAAGGTTTACACTGAAATCCGAGATATTGAGCCTGACACCAGCTATGACAGAATAATCTCTATCGCGGTCCTTGAACACATGCTCAACCTGCCAAGGGATCTATCCGTTTTATGTACTCACTTAAGGGATGGCGGCACGTTTCAAGCTGGAATTCCATGCGAAGGGGAGCTGGCTTGGTATCTTGGCTGGAGATACGTCTCAGGACTTGCCTTTTATCTTCGCCACCACCTCGACTACGCCCCCGTCATGCGGCACGAGCACATCAACACAAGCGATGAAATCGTGACGCTTATTAAGTACTTATTTAATGATGTAACGATCAAGAGATTTCCATTCCCATTTCGACACCTGAGCTTTTATATGTACATTGAGGCTCGTAAACCTAACTTTGATGCCGTACGGGCTTTACTGGACCAAAACCTATAGTTTCCAACTTTATTTAAAGTTGATCTCATTAAGGATTCAGCATGTGGTTTAATATTAATCGTAACGGTCAGCTTGGAAACAGACTGTTTTCGCGTGCCCATGTTTATGCCGCTGCCCTTGAGTATGGGGAAACCGTCGTGGACTGGGGACTGCTTGATGTTGCCGCCAAATTTCCACGGCTCGCCAATACGCCTCTTCCCACCTATCCATTACGTGAAGACGGCTCTATGCCGCCACTCCCAGAGTCCTTTCTTGCCAACCCCATGGTTCTCAAACTTCTGCATAAAACACGCCCACGAAACACAGGGACTCTTGGTAATTTTTGGTGTCAGAACTGGGGCAGTGGGGATCCTGATATCGCCCGGCTCGACACAAACGACTTCCGTATTTTTAACGACAGCCACGCAACCATAATCTTAAATGGCTTTAAAATGCGCTGTCCAGAATGGGTACTGAAGCATCGAACAGAAATAACTAAGTTCTTTGAACTACCCCAGAGTTTAAGTGAAAAGTGGTCCATCGTTCGTCAGTCTTGGAAGAGCAAATTTTCTCTCGTTATAGGCGTCCACAGCCGCTTAAGCGATTTCAATCAAGCAGCTAGTAGCGGTAAGCCAAAAAACAATAATTTTATTCCTCCACACTTGTTTGCAGAATACATCAAAAACAATCTCGACTTCGACTCCACGACAACCGTATTTGTTATATTTTCAGACGAATCATTTAGAAGTAATGCACGTTATCAAGAGATTAAAGACGCCTTTCATGGCCTAAATGCCTACATCAACGAAGGTGACCAAATGGATGATTTGTGCGCAATGATGTCTTGTGACCGCCTGATAGGCCCGTCAACGAGCACGTTTTCCCGCTGGGCAGCTTTTGCAGCGGGGCTTCCTTGGGCTGGCGCAAATAGAATGCTCATCGAAAACAACGCCCCCATCAAATTTATCGATACCCCTGTGCCGTGGGATTACTGATCATTTACAATTTATGAAAGACAACATAATGGGATACGGAGGAAACCTTATTTGGACATCTGTTTTATCTGCTATACGTAAGCATGATAATGCCAAACCTGTTGCCTGCTTTCTTCCGGGAATATCTGACTTGATGGCTGGCTACCTCTATGATCGCTCACAAAGTTGTGAACATGATGTTGTCTTTCAAGGCAATCCTGATATCCACTTTTTGCCGATATCAAACAAAACAAAAATGGACCGCATATTAGACAATGGTTTGAAAGTCTTTTTAAAAGTGCCCGCTTGGCGGCAAATGTACGAAAGTTATATTTTTAAAAAGTCTGAACTGGTCCACGCGAATGCTGGACAGCACTTCGTGCATATTGATATGCAATGCCACTCATATGCTTCACACCAAACACGCCGGAAAACCTTTTGGAAAACAGGACGCGCAGAACATGCTATGGCCAAACACTTCGGTGTTAAGGACACTCCCGCTACCCCAAAATTGTATTTTGATCAAACTGAACATGAGCACGTACAGAACTTGCTTGCTACGGCAAGCTTGAATGGCCCTTTTATCGTTGTCGAACCTGATACCAACTGCGACTGGTTTGGAGAGCTCCGGGCATGGCCCTTCCAACGGTGGCAAGCCGTATGCGATACCATTAAAGAGTATCATCCAGACATCCCGATCGTGCAGATCGGACTTGGTCGGTTGGGAACCCTCAAAGGGTGCATTGACCTAACCAACAAGACCAGTTTCCGTGAAGCTGCTCTTGTCATAAAACAAGCAACCCTTTTCATGGGGACCGAAGGGGGGCTGATGCATGCGGCTCGTGCCGTTAATGCAAAGGCACTTATTCTGTGGGGAGGGATTACGCTCCCAGAATTCATCGGCTATCCAGAGCATCAAACCACGCTCTGCAAATACGTTAACTGTGCGCCTTGCGGAAATGCGGGGTGGTGCGAACAATCGCACAAATGCATGAACGGCATATCTATTGAGGATGTTACGGAAGCTGCCCTCGCATTAATTAAATAGAAAGCAAGCTGTTCAACTTATCCACCACGGACGTAACATATTCAACGGCCATATCAACGCACAAGGAAAGACTCAAGACATTGCGGATGCAAATAATCAGGTGGTCATATTGAGAAGAATGCGAAAAATGGCGACAAATTGATAACGATTGCGCGTTTGTGTCAACAAATCTTGCAAGACGCCAAAGGCCGACTGTGCCCATTTGGATGATACGCATGACGAGCTATGTGAGTGTTTCTCGCCTTGTGCGCCATAAGAAAATATGGCCTTCTAAAAAACGACCCGCACAAATGGTCAACTATTTTTGCATGCTCTGAAACATTCCTTAGACAGAGAATCTTATTATATAAATTTCTCCAATGGTTATCACGTTACGTCGGGTACTGTATCCACCTCGACCAAATATGTTTGCTATAATTACCCTAATGTTTTAAACCGCAACGAGTTCCTCATAAGACCTATTACAAGTGAGAAATGTCTGTGAAATTCAACACGGAAATCAACGGTGACGATACCCTTTCACTAGGCAAACGCCTTCTCTATCTTGCGCAAAACTTTTGGAAAAACATTGCCTTTTGCTCAAATCGCTTACCCAGCCATAACTTCTTTTCTCAACGTCTAGGTAGTACATCACGAGGCGCATCTCCCAACCGGGTTTTGACGGAGGCATTTTTCGTAAAACAAGTGCCAAAATTTCTAGCACCCGGCCCGATTAAGGTCCTCGACATCGGTTGTGGTTCAGGGCAGATGAGTGAGCTTTTGGCACAAGCTGGTTTCACTGGTTCCTATACAGGCATTGATATTGAGGACCGATTTACACACAGCACCAACATATCAAACGCCTTTAAACGTATCTTTATTCTCGGTGATGCGCATAATCTGCCTGAAGATCAGTCATTCGACCTGATCTTATCCTCATCTGCTTTAGAACATATTGAAAACGATGTTGCACTCGTTGAGAAGCTGGGCCGGATGACATCGCAAGAGGGAATGCAAGTTCATTTGGTTCCAGGGTCTTGGTCACTTCCGCTTTATTTGTGGCATGGCTGGCGGCAATATACACTGTGTAGTATTTCGAAGAGAGTGTGCCCGGACAGAACGCTTGTATATAAAATGGGTGGAATTGCTAGTTTCCTCCTTCATTTTATTTGCATCACCCTAAGTGAAGTCATACTGCATATTCCTTTTCGAAAATGGTTTCCCAATGTATATGGCTTATTATTGGATGCAGCGTTACATATGGACAGATTCCTCCCCTTTGGTGCACCGTTTTTAGCAGTATGTCAGCGCCCGGATAGGTCTAATACATGAGTTTTAATCATATCATCCTTCGGGCTTTGCTTGTCCTATGTGTAGGCTCCGGAGGCGGTTTTTTGTACCTCTACAAAGCGCGAGCCGACCTCTATGCCAAAACCGAAATCATTCCCGCTTCCCTAGGTGAACTTTACCCAGTAAATACATCCACGTTTGCCATCGCCGGGCTCAATCCAAAGCCTCAAGCTGTAAAAATAATCTTCAGTGGAAATTCCCTCTGCACGGATTGGATCGTAAAAATTAACAGCAAAGAAAGCGCCATAATCAAGGGTGCATCGCCCACCCTCCCTTTGCAAATGGGGACCTTTGATTACACGCTAACTCCGCAGAACTGTTCTATCGCATCACCCGCCATCGATGCCGTGCGCCTCAACATTTTCTTCGCACCCAAAGAAACATTTGGTGTGCAAAACGTCGCCAACGATCAGATCCAGCTTAATCGTGCCAACATCCCAGTCCTGATGGAACCGCCCCAAGATTTTGCGCGCTGGATTCCAGACGTCGAAACCCGCACAGGTCCTGAGGCTCAAGCCGCTAAACAAGTTTTGCTGAACGCTGGATTCGATGCCACCGCGCCATTGCGCGAACAGATTACCTTCATCACCACCTTTGTGCGGGATCATATGCCCGATGGCACTCCAGACGAACGACTGAACAGCCTGACGCCGTACACATTATTCACGGAAGGCGAAGCTGGACGCGCCAAGTTCTTTTGCCGTCAATGGTCTTTGGTCTATGGATACTTTGCCAATGCCGTTGGGATTCCCACGCGCAATCTATTTACTGGCGGAGCCATGGGCACAGTGGATTTGGGTTCCCATGCCTTTTCCGAAAGCTATCTGGCCGATGAAGGACGCTGGGCCTATGTAGACCCCACCAATGACATTTCTTATCTGCAATACCACAACGGTCATGTGCTCAGCGGTGCCGACGTCTACATGGCCGCAATATCCGACAACTTAGATGACATTCAGGCACGCATGATCGGGCCTGCAGTCCGCATGAAGTCCTTTCGGGATGTTTCCGCTGACGTGGTGGCGTTTATGCATCGGGAAAATTTCATCATCTATATTGGCGGGTATGACGGTCGTTATCAAATAGATGCGCCGGATATGACCCGCTACGCCTATAAACTCTGGCGATTTATCGCCCAGCCTCAGCAGTATTTCGGCTATACCCCTTTCACCAGTTATCATTGGCTGCGTCCGCTCAGCTTTTTCACGGCACTTGTCTCAGGGGCGTTATTCGCCTTATCCATGTTGATTGTCTTTTGCAGGGGAACACGGCGGCGCTGACGCGTCGTCTGGGGAAACAAGAACAGCATGTGTGGCATCGCAGGCCTTTTTACGCAAAATGCCAAAACTCAAAGACTCGGTCTTAAGTCCTTGGCTGTGCGCATGAGCGATACACTTGAACACCGCGGCCCCGATGACCACGGCGTATGGTGCGACCAAGACGCTGGCGTTGCCCTTAGCCACCGCCGCCTCGCTATTATCGATTGCAGCCCCGGCGGACACCAGCCCATGGTCTCAGCCAGTGGGCGTTTTGTCCTGTCCTATAATGGCGAAATCTACAATTACTCTGACATTGCCAAGGAGCTGACTAAGGCTGGCCACCTCATTAAAGGCGGTTCGGACACCGCCGTGCTTTTAGAGGCGTGCGCCACTTGGGGGGTAGAAAAAACCTTACAGAAATGCGTCGGAATGTTTGCTTTCGCCCTGTGGGATATTGAGTCTCGCACGCTCACACTGGCGCGTGATCGTCTTGGCATCAAACCGCTATATTGGGCGAAAGCCGATGATACGTATCTGTTTGCATCGGAACTCAAGGCGATCCGTGCAACAAACCTAATTGACGAAGACATCGATAGAAATGCGTTGGCCAGTTACCTGCGCCATGCCTATGTACCCGCGCCCCATTCCATCTTCAAAAATGTCTACAAACTACCGCCGGGTCATATTCTCACCACCCGCGTGGGGGCAGAGCCGTCCCTGCATCACTACTGGGATGTGCGCACCATCGCACGAGCTGGATATAAAACCCCGTTTAGAGGCTCCTATGAACAAGCCGTGACGGAACTGGAACAACATCTCATGGATGCCGTCCAAACGCACATGGCCGCCGACGTGCCTTTGGGGGCATTTTTGTCTGGCGGCATTGACTCATCCACCGTCGTTGCCTTGATGCAAGCAGCCAGCGACCGACCGGTGAAAAGTTTTTCCATTGGCTTTCATGAAAATACGTTCGATGAGTCCGCCCACGCCAAGGCCATAGCCAATTACTTAAAAACAGATCACACTGAACTGTTTGTCACCCCCCAAGATGCGCTGAAGGTTATTCCTGAACTACCGCGCTGGTATGACGAACCGTTTGCCGATAGTTCACAGATCCCCACCTTGTTACTGTCGCGCCTCACCCGCGACCATGTCACCGTGGCGCTTTCAGGCGATGGCGGGGACGAAGTGTTTGCGGGCTACAACCGCTATTTCTGGGCCACGCGTATCTGGGATAAAGCAGAACTCGTGCCCGGCTTTGCACGGTCTCTGGCGGCAAGGATTATCAAATGCGTACCACCCGTAGGATGGGACGGACTGGCGAGTATGATCCCGTCCAAGTGCATCCCCCCACAATTTGGCGATAAACTGCATAAAATTGCCGGGGTATTGGGCGCGGACAGCATTGATCAAGTCTATCGACGCCTAGTTAGCCAATGGCCAGACCCGTCCTCGGCCATTCTGGCTGGCACCGAGTACAAAGGTGTGCTGTGGGATAAAACCACCGCCCAAGACCGTCCTGACCCCACAGGACGCATGCAGATGCTGGACATGCTCACCTACCTACCCGACGACATCCTGACCAAGGTGGACAGGGCCTCCATGGCCGCGTCATTAGAAGCGCGTGTGCCATTGCTTGACCACCGGGTAGTGGAATTCGCCTGGACCCTGCCGCGTGACTTCATGGTACGCGACGGCAAAGGCAAGGCTGTCTTACGCGACGTTTTGTACCGCCATGTGCCACAGAAACTCATGGAGCGCCCCAAGATGGGCTTCGGTGTGCCCATCGGCGACTGGCTGCGGGGGGATCTGCGCGAATGGGCGGAAGACCTTCTATCTGAGCAGCGTCTCAGCAATGACGGCTACCTCAACGTCTCAGTCGTGCGCGGGCTATGGTCAGAACACCTATCTGGCCACCGTAACTGGCAGTACGCCCTGTGGACGGTGTTAATGTTCCAAGGGTGGCGTGATCACGGTGCTCCGTCATGATTGAATCTGCAATCATACTAAGCATTGCCCTGCCTTTTTGGGCATTGGCGCGAGATATCCGCATCAAACCTGCGCATCAATTAGCGCTTTCACCTTTTTGGTATTTCACATTCCTATTTATTATTGCCTTTCCCGTACGTGCATATTTTGTCAGCCAGCAACTCATAAATTTACAAACCATCCCAATAGACAGAGGGTACCATTTTGATGAAATGGTTCTGTCTTTAGCTGTTCTCTTTTCAGCCCTTTTGTGGACATCGGCTATGTGGGGACGGGAACAAGCCACCGTCGCACCGATAGATATCGAAAACCTCAAGCCCAGAAACCCCACGGCATCGCCATCATTCACAAGAATATCAACGGGACTTTCTTTGATCATATGTGTAACAACCATAGGCTTATTCATACTCGGCAGAAAAACTTTAGGGGACTTCGACGGCGCCTTCTACCAAGCCAGTCGCATGGGGAACGGGCCTCTATGGCTGCTCCCTGAGTTTACACTATACGGAACACTCGCACTAATCGGCTGGATCATTGTGCACTCCGACAAACCCCTAAATCCGCCCATCTATCTTCTACTTGCCATCATGGTCGGCATTACATTCTGGGCATCGGGAATGCTTTTTACGCGGCGGCTCATGGCTGGCGCAGCGTTGGCATTGATCGTTTTGCTGGTCACGCGCGACAAACGTATGTGGCCATTTTCTATATTAGCCATCATTGCCACAGTATTTGCCGCTGGTGGCCTAGAACTCGTGCGCAACATTTTCCTGTTTATATCCGAAGGGCACACAAGCCAAGAAATATTATCCCTATCAATACAAATCTTCGATGGTCCGTTTCTTTTAATTCATTCGTCATTCGAGGGGATTGAACACCTTGTAAGGTTGTTTGAAAGAGCCAATTGGATCGAATTGCTGATCGGGGTGGATCAAGGCTTATCCTGGCTATTCAATTTTGGCTTCGGCCTTATCCCTCGTGTAATTTGGGTGAATAAACCCGTCATATACGGCGGTATGGAACAATTCCACTGGCTATACCCTGAAATATTCAAGGGTAACTTTGCCGACGCCACCATCCCCATGTCCTTCGCCGTAGATTTCTCGTTTGGGTTCGGGCTACCATTCGCCCTAGTCATAGCGTATGCGTTTGGACGGCTACTCGGTGCTGCAGAACGCACTTTCTGGGATGAAGCTTCCCACCCAGCCCAAGTGGCGCTATCTCTGTTCATTTTCATCTACATGTTCAATTGGGTCCGTGGTGGAACCATTATCGTCCAAAGCGTGATGCTGTTTTCTATCCCCGCAGCCTTGATGTTCGGGTTGCGTCCGGTCCTTCATGCCGCCTTCGGCCTAGCTGGGGAAACGGTTGGCTTGGTTGGAGGAAAATGGTGGGGAACATCTCGCGTTTACTTCTACCCCCATGCCTATCTGCGAGATCGTCAATTGGACACTGTTCGCAATTGGCCTGCAAGTGAAGCTGTCAACACCAACATCTCCACACGGCGTTCCGGCGCTCAGGTCAGTCGCGATCAGGCTCTGACTCCATCCCGATCCTCGTGGAAATCCATATTGCCGCTGATCAACCTCAAACGCCGCCCCAAAGATGCACCCAAAAACGCCGTAATTTATGTGTGGGGTGGACTGATCACCAAGGGACCGTTCATCATCGACATCGACAACCCCTATGCCTTCACCGGGTACAACACCTTAGCGGTGAGGCTTTACCGTCCGATTATCCAGGCATTCCTGGAAAGCACCCGCTGCTTACAAATTCGCTGTCTGAGCCAAGCGTGCCTAGACGGCGTGTACCGGGAATATGGTGAGCTCGCTGCGTCCAAGGCCGTTGTTACGTACCCGAAGATCACTGTGAAAGTGACGGAACCGCGCACGCAATCCGCCGACATCTGTCGCTTTTTATTCGTCTCCACCCAATTTGAGATCAAAGGCGGCGCGGCTTTGCTTCGGGCTTTTAAGCGGGTTGTTGCTGAATTTCCGGGGGCCGAGCTAGACTTGGTCACGCACTTGTCTGAAGGCGTTGATGCAAACATCGCCAATGTGCGCTTACACCCGGCAAGCCTGACGCGTGAAGAGATTTCCGAACGGTTTTTATCCACCGCCGACGTTCTGGTCCATCCCACCTATTTTGATTCCTTCGGTATGGTGGTTCTCGAAGCCCTCGCCCACGGTTTGCCTGTGATCGCCACCGATGTCTATGCGCTTAAAGAGATGGTTGAAGACCAAATCAACGGCTTGCTTTTGGAAGCCCCTCTATCGATCTGGTCGGGAACTGAACCTAGCCCGTTATTTTCGGATACGACTAAAGTTAGAGACTTGGCGCGGATCGCTGATACTTCAAAATTTGAAGATGCCTTGACAGAGGCTATGCTCAAAATGGCCCGTGACCCGGAGTTCCGCACCAGGGCCAGTGCCGCTAGCCTAAATTTGGTCCGCACAAAATTTGCGGGGACATCGTGATCGTCTCCATTGTCATCCCCGCCTATAAGGCGAGTGCGACGCTTGGTGAAACCTTGGCGTCGGTGTTTGCGCCCTCCTTGCTCAAAGGCTGGCAATTAGAGGTCATCGTCGCCAATGATGGCAGTCCCGATCACGCGGCTCAAAAATCGGTCGTCGACGGTTTTGCTGGAGTTCACTATCTCAGTCACGAACCCAACCAGGGCAAGTGCGCCGCAATGAATTTGGGCATTGCCAACTCCCATGGCGAGATCATCATTTTGTTGGATGCCGACGATACCTTGGTTACCGATTGGCAGTCACGCTTGGCACGCATTCTTAAAACTTGGCCCATTGATGCGCCGCTGTGCTTCAGCGCCTGCGAAACGCAAACGGGCGACAGCACCGTCGCCGATCCTGACTACACTGGCCGCCTCAGTTTCGACGATATGCTCAATGAACGGCACATGGGGGAATACCTGCCAATATTTCGCGGCGATGCCCTTCGTGTCAGCCAAGGCTACCGCGACCCAGGCGAGCCCTACGGGTGTGAACTGTGGACCTATTTGAGTTTTGCCGAACACGCAGACCTGTGGGTCAGCGCCGAAGTCTTACGCATCTATCACACCGACCGCCCAGGCTCCATGACCTCAAGCATGTGCAGCCCGCAAACGGCGAACCGGGTGGTGCGCTGTTATGACTTTGTCTTCAAAGACTTCGAACCCGCATACCGCACCTACGCTCCCCAGAACTTAGGTAGACGACGTCTACGCCAGGCCGTCTTCGCCGCCATCGCAGGCCAGCGCGCGCGGGCTTGGTCGCTGTGGAAAATTGGTGCACGCTGGACCGCTCCCTTGGAGACTATAGCCGCCTTACTCATGATCACGCTGGGTCCCGGTGCGATCAACGTGCTTGTTGGTACAGCTAAAAAGGCCCGCATCCTGCGGCGTTACGGCTAGGGGAAGCGCCATGTGCGGCATTACAGGTGTGAGCTACCATACTAGGTCCGGCGACGCCGAAGCGGTTTTGGCCGCCATGTCAAAGCGCCTCATCCATCGGGGGCCGGACGATCACGGCCAGTTTGTTTTGGCGAACGGAAATGCGGGCGTCGCCCACCGCCGCCTTTCCATCATTGATCTGAGCGCACAAGCCCGCCAGCCTTTATTCAGCGAAGACGGAGCCTTGGCGCTGGTGTGTAACGGTGAAATTTACAATTACCAAGACCTGCGCCAAGAATTGGAAGCCAAAGGCCATCACTTCTCGTCCCACAGCGACAGCGAAGTCATCATGCACCTCTATGAAGAGATCGGTGCGAACGTGGTGCACAAACTTAAGGGCATGTTTGCCTTTGCCATTTTAGATACGCTCACTGGCGATCTGTTCTGCGCCCGAGATCCCTTGGGCAAAAAGCCCTTGTTTTATGGAGTATCTGGGCGAGGTGTCGCATTGGCGTCTGAAATCCCCGCCCTGTTTGAAGTCCCGGACATCGACCTCAATATGGATGCCGATGCTATAGGCCTGTTTCTTCTGCGCAACGTACGCCACATTCCCGATCCCTGGACGATTTACAAAGGCATCCGCTCACTTCCTCCGGGTCATACAATGCGGATCGCAAAGGGGCGGGTCGCGCATGTAGAACGCTACTGGAGGCCCAGCCTCAGCCCACAAGCCACGTCCCCTGACGATGTGCTGGAGGCTCTCGACCATGCCGTGGATCGACGGCGTATGGCCGATGTGGAGATCGGTGCGTTATTATCTGGTGGCGTAGATTCAACCGCCATCGTTGACTGCCTCAACCGCCAAGGCATTAAAGGCATTCGCACCTATGCCTTCGGACTGAATGTAGATGACGAGGAACTGGTCCGCGCACGGAGGGCGTCCAAAATGTTGGGCTCACGCCATCAAGAAATTTATTTCGACGCAGACCGCCAGCATGATCTGTTCGACAAGTTGCTCGGCATTCACGGCCAGCCGATCATGGCGTTACCGCTGACCCATGCCATGATGCTATTCGAGGCCGTTCAGGCTGATGGCCTTAAGGTGGTGATGGCCGGACACGGCGCGGACGAAGTGTTTTATGGGTACGATGGGGCGCGGAGTCTTGCCAGCCTGTCACGGCTGGACGACGCCCTGCCCGGATCGCTAATGCGTCCTCTGGCAAGCGCCATGTCCCACTTCTTTAGTACTGGGCGATTGGGTGATGCTCTACGCGTCCTCTCCCACACACCGGGACAGCGAAAAACAGCCCTCTATAATTTCGAGGCCAGAAGCCTCTGGCCATACCTGTTTCAAACGCCGCCGGACTTTAACGCGGTTCAGGCTTGGTCCGGGCCTTGGTTCGAAGAGACTGCGCCGACAAGCTACATAGATGAGGCTGCGTTCTTGGGCCTGATGCAGGAAAACGCCCACGCCATCACCATAGCGGGCGACCTGCCCGCCATGGCTCACGGAGTTGAGGTCCGATGCCCGTTCATGGACCAAGACCTGATCGAACTAGCGCTCACCATCCCCTACGCAGATAAGGTGAAACGAACCCGAAACTTCAGTGGCGGCAAGCAGATTTTGAAATGCGCTTTAAGGGAGCGATTGCCTGAAGACATCCTCAAAGCCCACAAGCGCGGGTTCGGCTATTTCGTCCAGGAAGAGGCCGTTCTGCGCGGGCCGTGGAAAACGCGCCTCGATGAAGCATTCTTAGCACCGGACGATTTTGGTGGCCTATTCAATGTCGATGCGCTGCACACGCTAAAAAGCCGCTTTGACCAAAACAGCCCCGACGTCCCTGCGATCTTGATCGCCAAGCTATACGCGCTGCAACGTTTCCAAGCCGGACGGGGGTGCACCTAATGCCTGCCCGCGTAACCGAAGCCTTTCACGACATCAAACGCCGCATTGCCAACAACCCTGATTATGGCTGGAGCGTCGCCAGCAGCTACGCCCATATCGGCCTCAACATCATCGTCCAGATATTGCTAGTGCCGCTGTATCTGCACCACCTCGGAAAAGCCGAATTCGGGGTGCTGATGATCATGCTGGCGGCGGTCAACTATCTTGGCTTAGGGATCGGATGGATGTCGTCTGGCGCGCAACGGATCATGGGCGAACTCGCGGCTCATAATAATCATGAGGCGCTTGAACGCACCTACGGCCTGAGCAAAATCATCTTTTTTGTATACGCTACATTGACTTCAAGTCTGGCTTTTGCCGTCGTGTGGGCTTTTAGGGGCCAATTGTTCCCAGACACCCCGGCCCTTGGGGCGCAAACCGTGAGCATGGTGGCATTGGGTGTCGTATACGTCATAGCCCTTTACGATTTGAATGTGGATCGGTTGGTTCTCATTTCCATCGGCAAACAAGCCTGGGCTAACCTGCTGAGCGTCATCAGTCTGGTGGTCTTCGCGCTCGCCGTTATGCCCATTTTATCCGGCGAGGGCGGGCTGATGGGCGTCATTGCGGCCCTATTGTGCGGTGTGCTGGTCGCCCGAATTGTCTCATTTCTTCTGATGCAACGCCAAGGCTTACACCTCCGCTGGCCCGGAGCACACGGGCGCACCATTTTAAGCCGCCTGATCGGCCCCATGGGAATGGGCTACGCCGTGTACGGGGCCTTATTGCTGACGCTGTTGCAGGCAGATACGCTGATCCTTGGCGTTCTGGGCGGTCCACTGCTGGTGGCCGATTTCATCTTGGTTTGGAAAATTGCCGACGTCACCATGCAAGCCTTGTGGCGACTGCCGGAATCTCTGGTTCCTTATCTGATTCAAATGGATGCTCGTGGGGAACACGAACGTATGCGCACCATCTACGCCAGCGCTCAAAAGGGGATGCTCATTCTCGCTACAGCTGCTGCCATAGGGTTTGGCATGTTCGGCCAGAGTGTGGTCGCACTTTGGGTTGGTTGGGAGCATACTCCGAATCTACCATGGGCCTACCCCCTTGCCGGCGGAGCAATGTTTTGGATGGTGATCGCCCGCCTACCTGCCATTTATGCCTTTTCGACCGTACGTTTATCTCCCCTGGTATTCGTAACGGCCGTAGAAACTGTCGGCAAAGTCATATTGTTGTTTGCGCTCTTTCCTGCACTGGGGTTATATGCACCCTTGATAGCAGTTAACGTCGTGCATCTGTTAGGCGTGGCATATCTTTACCAACGTTTATACCGTCAGAGCATGAGCACCCCCGAAAGCGAGACCGCGTGAAGCCCATCCGCATCACACACGTCATCACAGGTCTATCCATCGGCGGCGCCGAAAAGGTGCTCTTGCGCCTGTTGCGCGAGATGGATACGAATGGGTTTGAAAACAATGTGATATCGCTCACGGATATGGGTGCACTCAGCGAGTCGATGATTGCTACTGGCACAATTGTATCGGCTATGAATTTTCTTAAAGGCAACGTTAATGTCATGCCCGTTGCGCATCTGGGCGCAGAGCTACGCTCGCAAAAACCAGACCTCGTACAAACCTGGATGTACCACGCGGATTTAATCGGCGGCATCGCCGCACGCCTGACCACAAGCGCCCCGGTGTTATGGAACTTGCGCCAAAGCACGCTCGACGAAACGCACAGTAAAAAAAGCACCATCCGCACGGCCATGGCTTGCGCACGCTTGTCGTCCTCGCTGCCCAGCGCCATCGTTTGCGGATCTCACTCCGCGTGCCGTGTCCACACTGAACTGGGTTACGATGCAGCCAACATGGTGGTCCTCAATAACGGCTTCGACACGAACGTATACAGCCACAGTCCCGAACAACGCGCGGCATTCAGAGCCAAGTTGGGCATCACTGAAGACACCATACTGATCGGCAATCCATCCCGTTATGATCCCCAAAAAGATCACCGTATGTTCCTTCAGGCTGCCGCACGCGTTGCGCAAAAAGTCCCCAATGCCCACTTCGTTTTGTGCGGTGATTCCATCACCTCTGAAAATCAGGAATTATCTTCCATAATCAAGGAGCAAGGACTGTCAGAACGTGTCCACATTTTGGGCACCTTAAAGGATATCAACCCTTTTTACTCTGCCATAGACATCCTGGTCCTGAGTTCCGCATACGGCGAAGGCGCGCCCAACGTCATCGGCGAAGCCATGTCCGCAGAAGTCCCGTGCGTGGCAACCGATGTCGGCGACAGCGCCTATCTTATTGATGATACCGGCCTGATTGTCCCGGCACGCAATGCCCATGCCCTCGCAGATGCCGTGGTGAGCCTATCCCAGGACTCCTGTGACACCCGCAAAGCCAAAGGACAAGCCGCCCGGCTGCGCATCAAACACCATTTTCCCCTAACGACTATGGTGCGCCGTTACGAAGACCTCTATCGCCGGGTGTACAGTCAAAGATACGATTTCTAGGGCGTGATCACACACATAAACGCACTGTGTAGGCGGGGAAAAAGCTTTCCCACCAAAGCAATCACGGCACTTTTCACACGCACAGACACGTCTCGCCGATCCGTCAATGAGTACATGCGGGTCTGCAACAGCGTCCAGCCATGGCGGTCACATAGCGCCTGAATGTTTTCCGGTGTGTACAGGTTCACATGGTCCCAGTACACGTTCGGCCCCCGACGCATCAGTGCATTAACAACGTTGCCAAAAAAGGTCGCATTGGGCGTGGTCAGTACGATTTTTCCGCCGGGGCTTAAGTGACATATCATGTTCGCCATGGCCAAGGCTGGATTGTCCACATGCTCCAACACATCAGCTAAAACGATCAGGTCGAACGTCTCGCCAAGATCAGCATGTTCACAATTGCCGACCTGGATATTGAAACCCTGCCCAGACGCGGCTTGAGCCTCATCGCCATCCAGATCTAGCCCCGCCAGCGTTTCAGCCGATTGAACCAGACGCGCATGGAGCCACCCATCCATGCCGTTGTCCCGGTAATAGGCGGCGTTTCCGGCTGCGCCGACATTCAAAACGCGCAGCCCTTTGGCCATCTCGACAATCAAGACATGAGCATCCGTAATGGATGTCGCCGGATGGTCCAGTACCGTGCGCTCGCCCTGTCTCATGATCCAATCCCTTTAAGCGTCAGCGCTGGGAACATCCCCAGGAACATTCCCCGGAATATTCAGGGGCACACAAACAGCCCAAATCTCCCCCCAACGTATGTCTTGGCTTTTCACCATGAGCCCCGCACGGGCGGTTTCGTCGGCAAATTCAGCCAAGGTGTGTTCGATGAAGTGGGTAGAGTCCGAAAAATAACCGATGCCCAGCTCTTTGCGCATAGGCAGGTGCCAGGAGCGCTCAAACACCGGCACCCGGATCAAGACTTTTTCCGGCTGAACCTTGTTCAACAATCCTCGCATAAATTCAACCCGATGTTCGATGTGTTCCCACACATTGGACAGCACCATCACGTCCCAACGGGCGGACGGCAGGTCGTGCAACGCATCGCCCAAGACAAATTCCAAGTTATCGGGGTTGTCCGCTTTACGAGCCTGGGTCAGACGCGGCACGTCGCTATCAATGCCGGTGACGTGGGTGCCCTCGACCCGTGTGGCAATGGAGCGTGCCAAAGCCCCATAACCGCAGCCCACATCCAAAACCCTGCTTTTGGGCGATATATTATCGACAAAAAAGTCATGATACCGCGTCAAGCGATGCTTAGGATGGACGCCATCGCCATAGGCCATGGCGCGTTCGGAAATAACCTTGTCGGCCATATCGAGCACTTGAAACTGGCGCTGCAAAGCGTCCTTTGGCTGCCCGATGCGGGAATCCAAAACCATCAGCCCCTTGATCAGCCCCAAGCGCACCCGCGCAGGAATTAGATAAAACGGCCATGACAAAATGCGGATACTGGCGAGCAAAAGGGTTCTCATGCGACTTCAGTTTCTTTCTTCGATCAAGCGGGTGAACACCTCTCCGTGGCGCTGTTCCCAATGGCGCAGGTCGAACCGTTCAACCGCACGCACCCGTGCCGTGTGGCTGAACATATCGTGCCCAGCCACAATGTCCAGCATGCCCTGAGCGATGGCCTTAGCATCCGGCACCTGCGGTTCGTCCCAACCCTGAGCGCAGATGAGGCCGATCCCCGCATCGCCAACCAATTCGCCAACTCCGCCCGTATCCGAATACAATACCGGCAACCCCGTGGACAGGGCTTCAAGCACGGTATTGGGACAAGGGTCATTGTGCTTAGTCATCACGTAGGCATCTGCACCTTGATAAATAGTGGGCGCTTGTTCTTGGGTGTAGGGCCCCGTCAAACGCACTCGGTCCGCAATGCCAAGCTCATCGGCCAGGGCCTTGGTTCTGGCTTGTGCGTCCGGCGCCACCCTGCCGGCGATGACCAGCACAGCATCCAGCCCCAGCCTCACGGCCTCCGCTAACCCCTGCAGTGAACTTGCAATACGGTAGAATAAGTGGTTGTCAATCTTGCCGGTAAGCAAAAATCGATATGCCCGCCCCGCGCGCGGTGCCTGTGTCTCAGACGGACGATAAAACTCGGTATCTACGGCGTTATAAAGAATTTCCCCAGCGCCCTCGCGCGCACCCAAGTAACGCTCTGCGGAATGCTTACAAAATTCGCTTTGAAAGAAGACGTAATCGGCTTTGTGGAAGGTGCGCGCCATGCGTTGGTTTTGCGCTTCCCAGTCCCCCGCATACCACCCCGGATAAAATACACCATTTTGGTTGTGTACGATGGGGATGCCACGCGCCTTCAACAGCGCTATGGCCATGTCCGGTAGATATGGGGTATTCGACAACACGTAGACGACGTTAAATCCCCAAAGTTGCTCTGGAAACAATGTGCGAAGGCGCTTAACCTTGACCAGCGGTCCGCCGACATCGCCAGGCCGTGCCCCCCCATAAAACACGCGAATATGACTGGCGCAGAAGGGAAAAAGCACGTTCAAGACAGCGTGAAAGGCCAGGGCAACGGACCAGCCCCAGCGGAGGATTTTTTTGAGTATAGAATCCCGTAACATTGCCTCATTCATTACATATCTTGATCGCAAGTGGAACCACTCTCTTAGAGGTGTTGGTTTTGTATTTTAGGGCAAACCATCTCAGCCAAAAACCTGATATTATGGCTAATTTTTTTCCCACACCCCCCCGAGAATGTTTATAATCCGACACCTTTTCACTTATCAGAATGCGCCGAATTACTTATGCTCAAACCACACGATAGCACCGCACCGAAAATTTCGGTCATTTTGCCTTGCTACAACAGCCATCTCTACCTACAAGAGACGCTGGACAGTTTGCGCGCACAAACCTTTACCGATTTTGAAATTGTCCTTGTGGATGATGGGTCAAGTGATCCTGATACAATCACCTATCTCGACGCTTTGTCAGACGATGTGCGGATAGTCCGTCAGATCAATATGGGGCTGCCGGCGGCACGCAATACGGCATTCCGCCATGCACGCGGCCATTATGTACTGCCCCTCGACTGCGACGACTGGCTAGAACCCAATTATCTGCAATGCGCATATGACGTTATAAAAAATCAACCCGCGCAAACGGTGGTGTTTAGCCACCTCAATGTCTTTGGCGACGTGCATGGAGTGTTGCGCAAGAACTACAATTTTTTCGAACAGTTGTTTCTGAACCAGTTGCCCTATTGTCTGTTAATGCCCAAATCGGCTTGGCAAACTTTAGGCGGCTATGACGAAAGCATGCGCCAGGGTTACGAGGACTGGGAATTCAATATTCGTCTGGGGCGTCACGGCTACTTCGGCGTGCCAATGGATACCCCCCTGTTTCATTACCGCGTCAGCCAACGTGGCATGCTGAAAAGTATCTCACGGCATAAACATGGGCAGTTATGGCGCACCATTCAAAAAAAGAACCCCAATGCTTATTCCCTGGTTCGCCTTGTCAAAACATGGTGGATGTGGCGCAGCAAACCTTCCACATACCCATTGCCCCTTTATTTCGGTTGGTTATTTCTTCATATGTTTATACCAAACGCACTGTTTGTGAAAATTTTCCAGAACCTTCTTCCTTTTTCCCATTCCGCCCGCGTTGGGCAGGAATCCGGAGCGCCGACCTAATTCATTTCAGCAACTCAACGGAAATAATCAATGTCAGGTAAAACTGCTCTCATCACCGGCATCACCGGCCAAGATGGCGCTCTTCTCGCGGAACTTCTTTTGTCGAAGGGTTATACGGTCCATGGCATCAAGCGCCGCTCGTCTTCATTTAATACTGGGCGGGTCGATCACCTGTACCATGATCCTCATGAAAAAAATGTCCGCTTTTTCATGCATTACGGTGATATGACCGACGCCACCAACCTGATCCGCCTCATTCAGGAAACACAGCCCGATGAAGTCTACAATCTGGCGGCACAAAGCCATGTTCAGGTGAGTTTTGACACGCCTGAATATACCGCCAACGCGGATGCTTTGGGCACACTGCGCATGTTGGAAGCGATCCGCATTCTGGGTCTTGAAAAAACCACGCGTTTTTATCAGGCCTCAACGTCCGAGCTTTTTGGCAATGCGCCCTCGCCGCAAAGCGAAACAACGCCTTTTGAGCCTCGCAGTCCGTATGCGGCGGCCAAACTCTATGCTTACTGGATCGTACGCAATTACCGCGAAGCCTACGATATACACGCCACCAATGGCATTCTCTTCAACCATGAAGGCCCAACCCGTGGGGAAACTTTCGTAACTCGAAAAATCACCCGCGCCGTGGCTGCCATTAAACATGGCCTGCAGAATCGCATTTACCTGGGCAACCTTGATGCCTGCCGTGACTGGGGCCATGCACGTGATTATGTCGAAGGCATGTGGCGGATCGTCCAACACGATGTGCCCGATGACTTCGTGCTGTGCACCGAAGAAACCCATTCTGTACGTGAATTTGTTGAACTCGCATTTTCCCACATTGGACGCACCATTAAGTGGCGGGGCGAAGGCGTCGAACAAAAGGGGGTCGATGCAGACACCGGCGATATTTTGGTGGAAATAGACCCGCGTTATTTCCGCCCAACAGAGGTAGAATACCTACTCGGCGACGCCACGAAAGCACGCAACGTTTTGGGCTGGAAATACACCACGCCATTCACCGAGTTGGTGCGTGAAATGGTCGAATACGATCTTAAATGCGTCAAACAGGAAGTGGGCCGCCAAAGCCGTCATGACTGATAAGCTCTATTCCCTAAAAGGCAAGCGTATCTGGGTTGCGGGACACCGCGGCATGGTTGGCTCTGCCTTGGTACGGCGTCTTGCTGCGGAAGATTGCAAAATCATCACAGCCGGACGCGATGAGGTCAATCTCTTGCGCCAGCACGAGGTTGAAACATGGATGGCAGACACGCGTCCCGACGCAGTATTCCTCGCGGCCGCTAAGGTCGGCGGCATCTACGCGAACGACACGCAGCCTGCAGATTTCATTTATCAAAACCTCATGATTGAAACGAATATCATTCACGCTGCGCACCTCAGCGGGGTGCAAAAGCTCTTATTTCTGGGCTCATCGTGCATCTACCCTAAACTTGCACCCCAACCTATGTCTGAAGACGCGCTTCTCAGTGGTCCACTGGAACCGACCAACGAGTGGTACGCGGTGGCTAAAATTGCGGGCATTAAACTGTGCGCGGCTTATCGCAAACAGTACGGCAAAGATTTTATCTCCGCCATGCCGACCAATCTATACGGTCCAGGCGACAACTTCGAC
>JANLGW010000106.1 GCA_024653965.1 Rhodospirillales bacterium | reverse complement strand
GAATTCCACCACGGTCGGATCATCGATCACCGGTTTGGTGCCGGGCAGGCATACCGCCGTCGTCACGCCGCCCGCCACGGCGGCATTGCCGGTGGCGTGGACGTTCTGGCCGCTCATATGCACACGCATGTCGACCAGACCCGGTGCCAGACATTTGCCTTGGCAGTCGATGACCTTGGCGTCTTCGGGCACGGTGTCGTTAAACAGGCCAGCGCCCACGGCGGTGATGCTTTCCCCCTCGGTCAGCACGCCGCCCATGGCATCCAAGCCAGTGGCCGGGTCCAAAAGGCGCGCGTTGACGTAGGCGACTTTGCCCAGTTCTTGGGGAAGTTTCACGCTCATGCGTTTTCCCTCCCTTCCAGTTTTTTGCACAGCACTTCGAGGCACGCCATGCGCACCGCGACGCCCATTTCGACCTGTTCGCGAATGGCGCTGCGCCCGATGTCGTCGGCGACGTCCGAGGCGATCTCCACGCCCCTGTTCATCGGGCCGGGGTGCATGATCAGCGCGTCGGGTTTGGCCATTTCCAGCTTGTCGTAATTGAGGCCGTAATAGCGGTAATATTCACGCACGGTGGAAAAGAAGCTGCTTTCCATGCGTTCGGTCTGCAGGCGCAGCATCATCACGATGTCGCAATCTTTCAAGCCCGCCCGCATGTCGTGGAAAACTTCGACGCCTAAACGTTCGACCTGCGCGGGCAGCAGGGTCTTGGGCGCGATCAGCCGCACTCGCGCCCCCATGGTATTGAGTAGGTGAATGTTGGAGCGCGCGACACGCGAATGCAAGATATCGCCGCAAATCGCCACTTGCAGGCCGTCGATGTGGCCCTTGCGGCGGCGGATGGTCAGCGCGTCCAGCAACGCCTGGGTCGGATGTTCGTGGCTGCCGTCGCCGGCGTTGATGACCGCGCAGTTGACCTTTTCGCTCAGCAGCTTGACCGCGCCGCTTGATCCATGGCGCACCACCAAAACATCGGGGTGCATGGCGTTGAGCGTCATGGCGGTGTCGATCAGGGTTTCGCCCTTTTTGATGGAGCTGGTGGAAACCGACATGTTGATGACTTCCGCGCCCAGGCGTTTGCCCGCCAGCTCGAAGCTGGTGCGGGTGCGGGTCGAGGCTTCGAAAAACAGGTTCATCACCACGCGCCCAGAAAGGGTGTCGAGCATCACGCCGCGTTTGCGGTTGAGCTCCACATAGGTGTTGGCGCGGTCGAGAAGAAGGGTGATGTCAACGGGGGAAAGACCCTCAATGCCCAGCAAGTGAGGCTGAGGAAACGCTAACGGATTAAAGGGCGCTTCTGACATGGGCAGGACTATACGCCGTTGATTTCATGGGCGCAAGCG
>JANLGW010000105.1 GCA_024653965.1 Rhodospirillales bacterium | reverse complement strand
GCCATGATCAAGGTATCGGCCTCAAGGGTTTCAAATTCGCCGGTGGCTTGCGGGCGGCCATCGGCGCCGATGGTCATTTTTTCCACCGTGAAGGTGGTGTCGTCGATTTGTTTGATGGTGCGCAGCCAGTGGATGATCACGCCTTCCTGTTCGGCCTCGGTGGCTTCGAACTCGTGGGCGGGCATTTCGTTGCGCGAGCGGCGATAGACGATCATCGCTTCTTCCGCGCCTAAGCGCTTGGCGGTGCGCGCCACGTCCATGGCGGTATTGCCGCCGCCGTACACGATCACGCGCCGACCCAGTTTGAGCGGCTCTTTGGATGTTTCCATGTCGTACAGCACGCTGGCGGCATCCAAAATACGCCCGGCGGCGTGGGCGGGAATATCGATGCGTTTGGCCAAGTGCGCACCCACCGCGATAAACACCGCGTCGAAGCCTTCATTTTTAAATGCGGCGGGAATGTCTTCAACTTTTGTGTTGAGTTCGAGCTTGACGCCGAAGTCGAGGATGCGCTGAATTTCGCCATCCAGCACGGTGCGCGGCAGGCGGTACTTGGGAATGCCAAAACGCATCATGCCGCCCGCCAGGGGTCCGGCGTCGCGGATGGTGACGCTGTGTCCTAAGCGGCGCAGGTGATATGCCGCCGCCAGCCCGCTCGGTCCCGCGCCGACCACCAATACGCGCTTGCCGGTGTCGGCATGAGTAGCTTTCGGCGTCCAGCCTTGGCGGAGCGCCTCATCGCCCAAGAACCGCTCCACGGCGTGAATTGAGACGGCTTCGTCCAGGTTCTGGCGGTTGCATGAACTTTCACAAGGGTGATAACACACCCGGCCCATCACCGCAGGCATGGGGTTGTTTTCGACCAACGACTGCCAAGCGGCGTGGTAGTCGCCTTCTTCGGCGTGGTACAGCCAGCCTTGAATGTCTTCACCCGCCGGGCAGGCGTTGTTGCACGGCGGCAGCGCGTCGCGATAGACGGGCTTGAAGGTGCGCCACGATCCGGTGTGATTGGCCAAGCTGGTGCCGGGGTCCAGCGTGATGGCGAAGGGCAGATTGTTTTTATCGGGTGTATTCATCACCGGGCCTCCTCATCCAAAAGGCTGAAGCGTTTGATGTTGTGATCCGCCATGCGCTGAATGCGCGCGATGTTTTCAACGTCGTTGCCGCCTTTGCGAAACAGGTGGGCAAAACGTTTTTGTAGTTTTAAGTATTCTTCCACCATCACGCGGCGGCGGATTTTGCTGACGTGGGTGACCTCGCCGTGTTCGGCTTCAAACAGCGGGAACATGCCGCTTTCGATCGCCAGCCGCGCAACGTGGATGGTGGCGTTTGACGCCGAACCCCAGCCCAGCGGACACGGCACCAAGATATGAATGTAGCGCGCGCCGTGCATGCCCATGGCCTTGGTCACTTTGTATTCTAAGTCATGTAGATCGGCGACGGTCGCGGTCGCGACATAGGGGATGTTGTGCGCCATGGCGATCAGCGGCAGATTCTTGCCGGTGCCGAACACGTTGCCCGGCGCGCTGCCGATGGCTTGTGTCGTCGCGGTGCGCGCCAACGGCGGCGTGGCGCTGGAACGCTGCACGCCGGTATTCATATAGGCTTCGTTGTCGTAACAGATGTAAAGCACATCGTCGTTGCGCTCGAACATGCCCGACAGGCAACCAAAGCCGATATCGGTGGTGCCGCCGTCGCCGCCCTGGGCGATGACGCGCACATCCTTGCGACCCTTGACACGAAAGGCTGCCGCGACGCCGGTGGCGACCGCCGGGGCGTTGCCAAACAACGAATGCAGCCACGGCAACTGCCATGAGGTTTCCGGGTAAGGGGTGGTGAATACTTCCAGACAGCCGGTGGCGTTGACCGCGACCAACTGGCCGCTTGTGGCGCGCATGGCGGCGTCGATCGCGTAACGTGCGCCCAGCGCTTCGCCGCAGCCCTGACAGGCGCGATGGCCCGAGGTGATGGCGTTGGATCGGTCCAGACTCGCTTGCACGGTGCGCTTGGTCTCGTCCAGCAAACGGTTGCCGACGGTATGGGTTCCGGTCTGATAAAATTTGACCGCTTGGGGTTGCTGTTCGCTCATTGTCCGACCCCTTTGCGTTTGGCTTGTTGGCGCAGGATGGATTCCGCCGTGGGGCCGGATTGGCGCGTTTTGCCGGCGCGCTCAAGTTCGTGATCGACCGATTCTTGGTTGATATCGAGAAACTGTAGATCCAACAGTTTGTCTTCGCCGGCAGCGGTGAAAACCCGTTGCAGGGAGCTCATCAAAATGGCTCGACCGCCCAGGCCTGCGATGACGGTGTAGACGGGAAGGGTTGCGCCGCGCAGCGCCATGCGCACGTTGGACGCCAGCACGCCGCCTAGCCCCGGAGCCAAACATTTTTCGATCACCACCACACGCTTGGCATGGATCAGCGCGGCGCGCAATTCATCCAACGGAAACGGGCGGAACGAACAAATGCTGACCGACCCGATGGCCGCATTGTCGCCCCGCATGACGTCGACCACTTCTTTGATGGTGCCGTTGACGGAACCCAGCGCGACGATAATGGTCTCCGCCCCGGCGGTTTTGTATTCGTGAATTAAGCCCCCGGACTCGCGGCCAAAGACGCCTTTGAACACCGCGCCGATTTCGGGGATCAGTTTTAAGGCCTGCAATTGTTTGTCGTGGGCAAGGTAACGCACTTCAGTGAAGGTATCGGGACCCACCATCGCGCCGATGGAATAGGGGTTGGCCGGGTCCAACACCTGCACCGGCTCGAACGGCGGCAAAAAGGCGTCGACGTCTTCTTGGGTGGGTAGGTCCATGCGTTCGTATGCATGGGTCAGGATAAAACCATCCATGCACACCATTACCGGGCAGCTCAATTCTTCGGCCAGACGGAACGCCTGAATGTGCAGGTCGACGGCCTCTTGGTTGGTTTCGGCGTACAGTTGAATCCAGCCCGCATCGCGCATCGACATGCTATCGGAGTGATCGTTCCAGATGTTGATGGGTGCGCCGATGGCGCGGTTGCCGATGGTCATGACGATGGGCAGGCCCAGCCCGGCGGCGTTGTAAACGGCTTCGGCCATGAACAACAGGCCCTGGCTGGCGGTTGCGGTGTAGGTGCGCGCCCCTGCCGCCGATGAACCGATGGCCACCGACAGGGCGGCGAATTCGGATTCCACATTGATGAATTCGCAGTTGGTCAGCTTGCCGCTTTTGACCAATGCGCCAACGCCTTCGACGATGTGGGTCTGCGGTGTGATCGGATAGGCGCACACCACTTCGGGGCGACATAGGGCGACGGCTTTGGCGACAGCTTCGGAGCCT
Organism: Rhodospirillales bacterium; assembly: GCA_024653965.1. Taxonomy (GTDB): domain Bacteria; phylum Pseudomonadota; class Alphaproteobacteria; order Rhodospirillales; family Magnetovibrionaceae; genus JANLGW01. The sequence goes on along the minus strand of JANLGW010000105.1, from coordinate 56 downwards.
TCGATTTGATGCAGCATGTCGGGCTCCTGTCAGACGGCGTTGGCGACGGCAAAGGC
>JANLGW010000099.1 GCA_024653965.1 Rhodospirillales bacterium | reverse complement strand
GAGCACATCAAAAAACAAGACATCGTCATCACCACCGCCTTAATTCCGGGCCGTACCGCGCCGATCTTGGTCACCAAAGACATGGTGGCGAGCATGCGTGCGGGTTCCGTGATCATCGATCTGGCGGTGGAAGCGGGCGGCAACGTCGAAGGTTCCAAGCCGGGCGAGGTGGTTGTCACCAAGAACGGTGTGAAGATCGTCGGTCATTTGAACGTCGCTTCGCGTCTGGCCAAGGATGCCAGCCAACTGTTCGCCAAGAATTTGCTGAATTTCCTGACCCCGCATGTGGACAAGGAAACCAAGACCCTCAAGTTCAATTTTGAAGATGAAACCGTGTCGGGAACGTGCGTGTGCAAAGACGGCAAGGTCGTACATCCGATGTTGAGCGAGCAAAAATCAACCGAGAAGGGGAGCTAAGTCATGGACGCGGCTTCGATTGCTGAACAATCCCGTAAACTGGCCGAAAGCGCCGCCGAACTCGCGTTAAGCGCGGGCAAACTGGCGGGCGACGCAGCCCAGCTCACGGTATCGAGCGGCGGCGGCGCGGAAGGCTTTTCCTTCATCGCGCTGTTTACCGTATTCGTGCTGGCGTGTTTCGTCGGTTATTTCGTGGTGTGGAGCGTTACGCCCGCGCTGCATTCGCCGTTGATGGGCGTGACCAACGCCATTTCGTCGGTGATCATCGTCGGCGCGCTGATTGCGGCCGGTCCGGCGGATTTGAACTTTTCCAAGGTCATGGGCTTTATCGCCGTGACGCTCGCTTCTGTGAACATCTTCGGTGGCTTCATCGTCACCCAGCGCATGCTGCAGATGTTCAAGAAGAAAAAGAAATAAGGGGCGCTGAGACATGTCTGCCAATCTAAGCGCGTTCGCTTATCTGATTTCGTCGGTATGCTTCATTATGGCGCTGCGCGGTCTTTCGCATCCCGAAACATCGCGTCGCGGCAATATTTTGGGCATGATCGGCATGGTCATCGCCATCCTCACCACCCTGGCCGATCCCGATGTGGTCAGCTATCCAATGATTTTGGTCGGGCTGTTGATCGGCGGCGCCATCGGTTCGGTGGTGGCGTTGAAGATCAAGATGACGGCGCTGCCGCAACTGGTCGCGGCATTTCACTCGTTGGTCGGTCTGGCGGCGGTGTTTGTCGCTACGGCGGCGCTTTACAACCCCATGGCCTATGGTTTGGGTATGCCGGGCGACGTGCCTGCGGCATCCTTGGTGGAAATGGGCTTAGGCACCGCCATCGGCGCGGTGACGTTTTCCGGTTCGGTGATCGCGTTTGCCAAGCTGCAGGGCATCATGTCGGGCGCGCCGATCACGTTCCCCATGCAGCACAAACTCAACGCGGCGCTGGGCATTTCCCTGGTGGTGCTGTTCTTCCTGTTTGCGACGACCGAGTCCTACACCACGTTTTGGGCGCTGGCGTTCCTGGCGTTCGCCATCGGCTTTTTGATCATCATCCCCATCGGCGGCGCGGATATGCCGGTCGTGGTGTCCATGCTCAACTCCTATTCGGGTTGGGCGGCGGCGGGCATCGGCTTCACGCTGGGCAATCCGCTGTTGATCGTCACCGGCGCGCTGGTGGGATCAAGCGGTGCAATCTTGAGCTACATCATGTGCAAAGGCATGAACCGTTCCATCTGGAACGTGTTGCTGGGCGGCTTTGGCTCTGATACCGGCGTGGCCTCTGCGAAGACCAGCCCCACGGGCGGTTCCGTGAAGTCCGGTTCTGCCGACGATGCTGCATTCATCATGAGCAACGCTTCCAAGGTCATCATCGTGCCGGGTTACGGCATGGCGGTGGCGCAGGCGCAACATGCTTTGCGTGAAATGGCCGATCTGTTGAAGGCTGCGGGCGTGGACGTATCTTACGCCATCCACCCGGTCGCGGGGCGCATGCCCGGCCACATGAACGTGTTGCTGGCCGAAGCCAATGTGCCTTATGACGAAGTGTTTGAACTGGAAACGATCAACAACGAATTCGCCACCGCCGACGTGGCGTTCGTGATCGGCGCCAACGACGTCACCAACCCCGCCGCCAAGACCGATCCTTCCAGCCCGATTTACGGCATGCCGATTTTGGACGTGGAAAAGGCGGGCACGGTGCTGTTTTTGAAACGCTCCATGAACTCCGGTTATGCGGGTGTGGAAAATTCTTTGTTCTTCGCCGACAACACCATGATGCTGTTCGGCGACGCCAAAAAAATGACGGAAGAAATCGTGCAGGCGCT
>JANLGW010000094.1 GCA_024653965.1 Rhodospirillales bacterium | reverse complement strand
GCGACTTCAGTGACGCCACTTTGCAATACGCCCCGCACCAGTTCAAAAGCGAGGCCTGGTTTGTTGGTGGCGTGCATGTGCGCCACCACCGTCGCGGTGAGCAGCGCATCCATCGCCTTGACCGTCAACAAATCCAAATCGCCGGGGCCGATGCCGATGCCGATCAGTTTTCCGCTCATGGCTTTTGCTCCGTCGGCTTAATGCTCACAAAATGCGTGATGGGGGCTTTGTGCTCGATGGTGATGACAAACTTCTCGCCGCCGTGATGATTTTGAAAGTCTTCAAGGGCCAGCGCACCCGCATCGGTCACCGCGTTGACCACCAGCCGTCCGCCGGGGCGCAGGCGCTGCCACGCCGCTTCCAACAGACCCGGCCTCGATACACCGCCGCCGACAAAGATGGCGTCGGGCGTACCGTCAAGCCCATCGAGCGCCTCTAAGGAATCACCCACGCGAATTTTCAGACGCGGCACGCCTAAGCGGGCGGCGTTGGTTGCGATGCGTTCGGCGCGAGCCGGGTCGCGTTCCACCGCCACCGCGCGACAGCGCTCATGGGCGCGCATCCATTCAATCGAAATGGAGCCCGCGCCCGCGCCCAAATCCCACAACGTTTCGCCCGGCAGCGGGGCAAGGCTTGAAAGCGTCACCGCGCGCACCGCGCGTTTGGTGAGCTGGCCATCGTGTTCGAAAGCGTTATCGGGCAAACCGGCCAGACGGCTTAACGGGCGGGCATCGGCATCGGCGATCAGTTCTAAAGCCAAGGTATTCAAATCCGCCGTGCGGGCAGGCGGCCACGCGCGGGCGATGCCATCGATACGCCGTTCTGCCGCGCCGCCTAAACGTTCCAACACCGTAATGCGGCTTAAGCCGAAGCCCTGTGCCGTCAACAGCGTCGCCATTTGGGCGGGCGTGTCGCCATCTTCACTCAGCACCACTAGGCGTGCGCCTGGAGTTAAATACAAATGGACGCATTCCAGCGGGCGGCCATGCACGGTCAACACCTGCACATCCGGCTGCGACCAGCCCATCGCCGCGCACGTCAGACTCACCGCGCCGGGCACAGGCAAGACACGAACCGCGTCTGCGCCAAAACGTTCGATCACGTTTTTTGCCACGCCGAAATACAAAGGATCGCCCGATGCCAAGATCGTCACCGATTGCCCGGCCTTGACATGCCGGGCGATGGCATCCAATCCCGCTTCGATGCCCTGGCTCCAATCCACGCGTGTGCCCGTAAAGTTCGGCACGAAAGAAAAATGCCGCGCCCCGCCCGCCAGCACTTGGGCCTCGGCAATTGCCTGACGCGCTTGGCGGCTCAAACCTTCAAGGCCGTCTTCGCCCATGCCGACGATGACGATCATGGGTTTTCTCCCAATGCGATAGCGTTGAGCGCGGCGGCGGCGATGGGGCTGCCCCCTTGCCGTCCGGCCAGGGTGATGATGGCAACGTCGGGTGCACTTTGCATCAAGGCTTGTTTGGATTCCGCCGCACCGACGAAGCCAACCGGAAAACCCAAAATGGCGGCGGGCTTGGGACCGCCCGCCAGCATGATTTCCAATAAACGAAATAGCGCCGTGGGCGCGTTGCCGATCACCACCACCGCGCCATTCAAACGTGTGCCCCAGCGTTCCACGCCGACCGCCGAACGGGTTTCGCCCCGGGCTTTTGCGGCTTCGGCCACGCCGTCTTCGCTTAAACAACAAATCACGGCGTTATCTTTGGGCAAAAACCGCCGGGTGATGCCGCGTGACACCATTTCCACATCGACCAAAATGGGCGCGCCCTTAAGCAGCGCTTCCCGCGCGACTTCCGCCGCGTCCTCGCTAAAGCGCAATTGATCGGCGACGTCGACGCTGGCCACGGCATGTACGACCCGCTCCGCCACCACGCGCATCAGGCCGGGCAGGTGATCCAGTCCGGCTTCGGCGCGGATGCGGGCAAATGATTCGCGGCTGATGGCATCGGGCGCGCGGATATAATCAAACGGTGACGGCGGGGTTGCGGGCATGGGTTTAGCCTTTCTCACCACGACATCCGCAACCGTGTCCTTTGCTATGACCGAGGGCGCCATGACCGTGGCCGCCACAATCGCCATGATCTTGTTTGTGATCATGGTCGTGGGAATGGCCGTGATCGTGGTTATGATGTCCGTGATCATGCCCGTGGTCATGCTCATGAGCATGAGGGTGTCCATGGCCGTGATGCACACCCCGGTCTTCGGGGTTATCTTCCACGCCCGCGCCCTGCACATGATGGTGATGGCCGACCTGTGCCGCGCCCAGATCGTGTTCATGGCCGATGATTTGTTCGCGGTATTTGCACAGCTGGCAATTCATGTTGCCGGTACCGTTCAGCGCTTCTTCCAGGCGCGCGATGAAGGCGTCGATCACTTTGGGGTGGTCGTTCAAATACGACGCCTTGAGAAACTCGATGTGCGGATTGGCGGCGGCGGCGGCATCGACCCAGTTGTAAATGCGCGACACCAAAATGCCCGAGAACAAAAAGTACGGAAACACCACCACACGTTTAAAGCCTAAGCGCGTGACACGCGCCAACGCCTGATCGGCCAGCGGATAAGCGACACCCGAATATGCCGTTTCCGCCCAGCCCACGTTTAAGCCTTCCCACAACATGCGGGTGACCTTGGCGACATTGGAATTAGCGTCCGAATCATTGGTGCCGCGCCCCACCACCAGCACCAAGGTATCTTCGCGGGAGACGTTATGGGGCGAAGCGTCGAGCGCTTCTTCGATGCGTTGTTGGGCGGCATCCAACAGGCGCGCATCGATGCCTAAATCGGCGGCGAACACCATTTCAACGCCATCGTTGGCGGCGGCATAAGTGTTGACCTCGCTGGGCAGGTCGTTTTTCACATGTCCCGCCGCAAAAAGCATGCCCGGCAGGCACACGATTTTTTTTGCCCCCGCATCACGCAGTTTATCCAGCCCTTCGCCGATTACCGGGGTGGCGAATTCCAAAAAGCCGCTTTCGACGTGGTGCTTGGGCAGGCGTTCTTTGATGCGCACGGCGAGCTGATTGAACTCTTCGACCGCGCGTTTATCGCGCGAGCCGTGGCCGCAGATCATAATGGCGGGATGGGTATCGGACACGGGGCTGTGTCTCCTTGACGCTGGTCGTTGCCTCTGGCGCAAACCGGTGCGGGTGGTCAGTGCCTCCGTCCGCGTTTTCCGGTTCGATGAAGGCCTTTTTATAGGCCTTAGACGGCGTCATAACAATTTTTTTATTAAGACATCCCCTATAGAATGCGCCGATGTTCACGTTTGGCGTCATTCGGTCGGGCTCGACCTTCGATCCCTTGGTGCTGCTGCTTTTGGCCTTGGTGCTGGATGCGGCGGTCGGCGGCATGGGGCCGCTGTGGCGCGTTTTACCCCATCCCATCGCACTTTTGGGCCGACTGATCGGCTGGTTCGACAACAAACTCAACCGCGCCAACCGCAGCCCCGTCGACCGTGCGGCGCGCGGTGTCTTCACCGTAATCACCTTGGTCGGTTTAGCCGGGGCCGTCGGCTGGGGCGTGCAATGGCTCACCTTCCACCACGATTTTGGCTGGGTGGTGGAACTGTTTTTGCTGGTCGTGTTGGTGGCGCAGCGCGAACTTTATGGTGCGGTGCGGCGGGTGGCGCTGGCGCTGAATGCAGAAGGCCTGGAAAGTGCGCGCACGGCGGTTAGCCACATCGTTGGCCGCGATCCGGCGTATTTGGATGAACACGGCGTGGCGCGCGCCGGCATTGAAAGCCTGGCGGAAAACTTTTCCGATGGCGTGGTCGCACCCGTATTTTGGTATGTGTTGTTCGGCATGCCGGGCTTGCTGATCTATAAAGCCGTCAACACGCTCGATTCCATGATCGGCTATCGCGACGAACGCTACGCGGCTTTTGGCTTTACCGCCGCGCGCTTGGATGACATCTTGAATCTGATTCCGGCGCGGCTTTCCGGATTGATCATCGTGCTTGCGGCCATCGTTTCGCCCAGCGGTAAACCCGCCCGCGCGTTTGGCGTTATGTGGCGCGATGCTTCAAAACACAAATCCCCCAATTCCGGCTGGCCTGAAGCGGCGATGGCGGGCGCATTGGGTCTGGCATTGGCCGGGCCGCGCCGTTATTCCCGCCACACTCAGGAAGATGCCTGGATCAATGCAAACGGCACCGCCAAAGCCACCGCTTCCGATATGGAGCGCGCGCTGTATCTGTTTGTCGTGGCGTGCCTGATCAACGGCCTGATCGTCGCGGTGATCGCCATGTATCGCTTTAAGGTGGGAGCCTGAAATAGACACCGCGCCTCCTACGGATGGAAGGCGCGGTGTGCAATGCTTACAGATAAACGTGCGGCAGATTATCCCTTGCGGACGTTGGCGAGGAACTTGCTGACTTCGCCACGCAGGGTTTCCGATTGTTGCGACAGCTCGGTTGCCGCGGACAGCAGTTGCTCCGCCGACTGGCCGGTTTCTTTTGCCGCCTGATTGACGCCGGTGATGTTCGCCGACACTTCGCCGGTGCCCATGGCCGCCTGTTCGACGTTGCGCGCGATTTCCTGCGTCGCCGCACCTTGTTCTTCCACCGCCGAAGCGATGGTCGAAGCGATTTCGTTCATCTGATTGATGATGCCGCCGATCGAGCCGATGGCATGCACCGCGTCTTGGGTGGCGCTTTGAATGCCGCCGATTTGCGCCGAAATTTCTTCGGTCGCGCGTGCCGTTTGGTTGGCCAAGTTTTTCACTTCCGAAGCCACCACCGCAAAGCCCTTGCCCGCATCGCCGGCGCGTGCCGCTTCGATGGTGGCGTTCAGGGCCAGCAGGTTGGTTTGATCGGCGATGTCGGTGATGAGCGCCACCACTTCACCGATTTTCTTGGCCGCGTCGGCTAAGCCTTGCACTTGTGCATTGGCGCCTTGGACTTCCATCACGGCGGTGTTTGAGATTTGTGTGGACTGCGCCACTTGGCGAGAGATTTCGGAAATCGAGCTCGACAATTCTTCCGAAGCCGAGGCCACCGTCTGCACATTGGTCGAGGCCTCTTCGGATGCCGCCGCAACCGTCGCCGATTGTTTCGATGTCTGTTCGGCGGTTGCCGAAAGCGTTGATGCCGAAGATTGCATTTCGGTGGCCGCTGATGATACCGAATTGACCACGCCGCCGATGCTGGCTTCGAAGTCGTCGGCCATCTTCAACATAACCTGACGTTTTTCCTGTTCGGTTTTAATTTTTTGCGCTTCGGCCTCGGCTTCCATTTCCTTGTTGCGGATGCCGTTGGCCTTAAACACTTCGACCGCCGCAGCCATTTCGCCGATTTCATCGTGACGTTCTGTCGACGGCACTTTCGCCGTTAGATCGCCATTGGCCAGCACGCCCATGACGACCGTCATGTTGGCGATGGGGTTGGTGATGGAGCGCGCAAAAAATACGCCGATCAAAGCAACGATTACGGCGATAACGGTCACTTCCATTAAAATGGTGTTGCGCATTTCGATTACGGGAATGTCCACTTCACTCATGTCGATTTCTGCCAACACCGCCCAGGTGACGCCGTTGAAGGTGATCGGACCATAAGCGGAAATGACCTCAATGCCGCGATAGTCTTCAGTGGTCATTGTGCCGTCGCCGCCCTTGAAAGCTTCGCGTGAGGCAGGTGTGTCGACTTTCTGGGTCAAAATCGAACTGGCTTCGCCTTCTTTGAGGAAACGCGAATCCGAGCGCATGGTCATATCCGGACCCACCAGATAACTTTGGCCGGTTTCGCCCATGCCTGCGGCGTTTTGCATGATCGCGTTGATGCGGGAAATCGGCATTTGGAAAATGATCGCGCCGTGAAAATCGCCTTCATACTCAAACACCGGCACGGCGATAAAGCTGGCCGGCACGCCGGCTGACGGAGCGTAGGACGCAAAATCGGTAAACGCCACGTAGTCTTTGCGCTTATTGTCTTGCACCATGCGGAAAATCTTGCCGAGATCGGTATCCTTCCACTGGCCGTCCAACAAATTGGTGGCGTAATCCGCTTCTTTGTAGACGCTATAGACCACGTCGCCATCTTCGTTGACCAAGAACACGTCGTAATAACCGCGCGATTCCATCAGTTGAACGAACCACGGGTGAAACTTTTCATGATAGATGTTGTAGGCAGATTCATCCGGCGCGCGCAGCAGCTTATGTTTTTGGCCCGCCGCGTTGGGATTGTCGTTGATGTACTGTTTTTGCAGGATTTTCATTTTGTCGTCGCCGAGATCGGCAAACGCAATTTCCAAATCGGTGATCGCGTCAACCACCATGTGGTTCGTCGCCAGCGTCTGAATGTCTTCGCGGATGGAGCCGAGGTAGTTGTCCATCGTGGCGATACGCGATTCCTGCACCGCTTCCAGCTTTGCAGCCTGGGCTTCTTCAAGCGCGCCTTCAGCGCCGGATATTGCAAAATATGAAACAATGCTCAAAGACAGGAGAGCCAGACTGACGATCACGATCGGCAGCTTCATCGATATTTTGAGTTTCATGTTCATGATTTACGCCCCTCATTAGAGCCGATGTTTGGAAAACGCCGTCACGAATATCGTCTGAGCTTTTGTAGCTTTTATGTCATTTCGTCAATTTTGACTGTGAATTGTACCTTGACCTAAGGACGGTGGCTAGAGTGCGGGTGTAAAATATAATATTTTTGAATGCCCTGGCATTTTAAATTATTTTGCAAGCGCCAGTAGTGCATCCAGATCGAGATGTTTTTCCAGATGCTGGGCCAGGCCATCCAGTGCCGCTTCAATCCCGCTTTCATAAGTGGTGCCGCCACTGCGGTTCTGGCGCAATTTAGCCAAAAAGACCTGACGAAATTCGTCGGAGGCAAATGCGCCGTGAACATAGGTGCCCATCACCCGGCCATTTTCCGCGATCGCGCCGTCTTCGCGGCCATCGCTTAGGCGAAACCAGGGGCGATGCCGGGCCGGGCCTTCGCTTAAGCCCAAATGCATTTCATAACCCTGCATCATTGTGCCGCTTTCGATATCGATGCCGCGCACGTGTTCCAGCGTTTTGTCGTCGCTCAGCACGGTTTCGACGTCGAGCAGGCTTAAGCCCATTTCTTCGCTTGCGTCGCCTTCAACGCCGCCCGGATCGCACACCCGCAATCCCAACATTTGATAGCCGCCGCACAGCCCCACCACCAAGCCGCCGCGATTGAGGTGCGCCTTGATATCGACGTCCCAATCTTGGGCCTTTAAGACGCGCAAATCGGAAATCACCGATTTGGAGCCTGCAATCACCACCGCGTCCAGATCGCCGGGGATGGCGGTTCCGGGTTCGATCAGCACCAGTTGCACATCGTCTTCGGCCATCAAAGGGTCCAAATCGTCGAAGTTTGAAAGGCGCGGCAGTTTCAGCACCCCGATGCGGATACGCTCTTGCCCATGGGCGTGTTTCGCCCCGGCTTCCAGCCAATTGCCCAGCGATGCGCTGTCTTCTTTGGGCAGCTTGGCCGCAGCTTCAAACCACGGCACCACGCCCAGGCCGAGCCAGCCGGTGCGCGCCTCGATATCAACCATGGCGTCGGCGAACAGCTGGGCGTCGCCGCGAAATTTGTTGACGATAAAGCCTTTGATCAATTGCCGTTCGGACGGCATCAGCACCGCGTGGGTGCCGACCACCTGGGCGATCACGCCGCCCTTTTCCACGTCGCCGACCAAGATCACCGGCACATCGGCGGCGATGGCGAAGCCCATGTTGGCGATGTCGCCCTGACGCAGGTTCACTTCCGCCGGACTGCCCGCGCCCTCGACCAGCACCAGATCACAAGCCTGCTTGAGGCGTTCGAACGCGGCCAGCACTTCGGGCAGCAGGGTCTGCTTGAAGGTGCGGAAATCTTGCGGGCCGACCCGCCCGCGCACACGGCCGCCGACCACCAGTTGCGCGCCGGTTTCGCCTTCGGGTTTCAGCAGCACCGGGTTCATGTCATTGATGGCATCGACCCGCGCGGCGCGCGCCTGCAAGGCCTGGGCGCGGCCGATTTCGCCGCCGTCTACCGTCACCGCCGCGTTGTTGGACATGTTTTGCGGCTTGAACGGCATAACGCTTAAACCCCGATTGGCGAACGCCCGCGCCAGCCCCGCCACCAGCAAAGACTTGCCGACATCGGAACCGGTGCCTTGCACCATTAACACACGTGCGTGCGTCGTCGTCGGTGTCGTCGGTGGTATCCGCTTCGGCATTTAAGGATAAGCGGCCAAGGCTGAACGCAGGCCATCCGCCGCCGGATTTTCCGCCTGCCCGTTCAGCACGATATCGGACGGGGTGAGGGCTTGATTGTAAAACGCTTCGTTGAGATCGTTGCGTTTGACCAGCGCCGCAGCCTCCAACGAGCCACCGGCAAAGATGCCGACACCCTGGGCAAAGGCCATGACGTCTGCGCCGATGTTGGCGGTGGTCGAAGCCTCGACACCCGCGCCGACGGTGCCGATCACTAGGCCTAAATCCGCGCCCAGTTTGCCTTGGTGATCGATGATGGACTGCACTGCCTTTTGATTGAACACCAACAGCACGATGTCGGTGGCCTGTCCGCCGACCTGCATGCCGACGGAACCTGCGGCGAGAAAATAAAATGCCGGAGCGCTCCATTGGCCTGAATCGTTTTTGGCCACCAGCACGCCGTTGCCGCCTTCGGCTGCGACGATGAAACCGCCTTTCAGCACCCCCGGCAAAATCACCATGCCGACGGCATGGGGCAGCAGGGCGCGAAATTCGTCCATCGGCTTAACTTGAGAGGCTTTGAACGTTTCAATCGTGGCCTGAGAGGCATTCACGATCTGCACCGCCCGATCATAATCCGAAAGATTGGGAACCAACGAGCAGCCCGCAAGGGGCGCCATCATCGGCAGCGCCAAAACCATCAGTACAACCGTCAACCACCGTGCGCGCATTTTGTCCCCCGGTTTTCTCGAATACCCAGTTCTTTTAAACATCCGTGATGGCGAATCGCCACCCTGTCCAGCCTGAAAAACCTACCACAGCCAGGATTAAAACTCGATTCCCGCCTGCGCCTTCACCCCGGAACGGAAGGGATGTTTGATCAGCGTCATTTCGGTCACCAGATCGGCGGCATTGATGATTTCATCCAAGGCATTGCGCCCGGTCAGCACCACATGCAGGGCCTCGCGTTTGGCCTGCAAGCCCGCAACCACCATTGCCGCATCCAACTGGCCATAGCGCAGGGCGATGTTGATTTCGTCGAGCACCACCATGGCGACGGTTTCATCGGCCATCAGCCGGAGCGCCGCATCCCATGCCCGCACTGCGGCGGCTTTATCGCGTTCCAAATCCTGGCTTTCCCAACTGAAACCCTCGCCATGGGCTTCGATCACGCATTGATCGCCGAATTTTTCCAGCACGACGCGTTCGCCGGTATCCCACTTGCCTTTGACGAACTGCACGATGCCCACCCGTTTGCCATGGCCCAACATGCGCAGCACCATGCCCCACGCGGCGGTGGATTTGCCCTTGCCTTTGCCGGTATGCACGATCACCAAGCCGCGCTGGTCGGTTTTGCCCGACATGATTTTGTCGCGCGCGGCCTTCTTTTTTTCCATTTTTACTTTGTGGCGCTGGGCGTCTTCGTTGGTCATGCGGTTCTCCGTGGATGGGGGCGGTTTATATTAAAACATGCATTTAGGGCCTATATTTAGGGATAGCCAACCTTCATATGCAATCCTATCATAGGCTTTGTGCGATAAATGTTTGAGGGAACAGGCACAAATGGAAGCGGCCCGCATCTTATTGATCGGCGGCGGCAACGATACCGAAGCCGCGGTACGCCATGCGTTTGGCCAAAGTGCATATCAAATCGATATCGTGCATGCGCCCGATCTGGATCAAGCGCTGATCGCGGTCGTCGAAGAACGCTTTCAGCTGTGCGTGATCCGCGCTTCCGACGACGCGCCTGAATTCGCCGCCAAAATCTGCGCCGACGCCAAGATCGCCGGTGTGCGCGCGCCCATCGTGGTGTTGATGGAAGTCAACAACCCGGAACGGGAACGCGAATTGCTGGCCCATGGTGCGCTGGCCGCGATGCCCTGGGATGGCAGCCAGGACGCCATGCTGCGCAATCTGGTCAACCTGACGCTGGGCCTGCGCAAATCGGAAGAAAATCTGCGCCAGACCAACGACCGGCTGGTGAACGAAATGCTCACCTTGCAAGACGAACGTGAGCGTGCCGAGGCGATCAACGTCGAATACGTGGCGTTGGCGGAAAATTACGCCATCGCCAAACACGAGCTGGAAAAACTCAATCAGGAAAAGAACAAGTTCTTTTCCATCATCGCCCACGATCTGCGCAGCCCGTTCACCGCATTGTTGGGTTTTTCCAGCCTGCTGGTGGAACGGGTCGATACCTTGGACCGCGCCAAGATCAAAGAATTCGCCTCGCACGTTCACGAAAGCGGCAACCGTGTGTTCAAGCTGCTGGAAAACCTGTTGGAATGGTCGCGCCTGCAAATGGACCGAGTGACCATCGAACCGAAGCTTTTTGCCCTAAGCGAGGCGACGCACAAAACGCTCGACGTGCTCGGCCCCGTCGCCAAGGATAAAGGCATCCGCCTCACCGAACACGGCCATGCGCCGCAGTGTTACGCCGATCCGCACATGATCGACGCGGTGATCCGCAATTTAGTGAACAACGCCATCAAATTTACGCCCAGCGGCGGCTTGGTTTGCATCGACTATAAAACCGATGTGGGCAACGGCTGCGCGCGCATCGATGTCGTCGATAGCGGCGTCGGCATGAGCAAAGATGCGGCGCGCAACCTGTTCAGCCTTGCCGATGGATTTTCCACCCAAGGCACCAATGGCGAAAAGGGCACCGGATTGGGCCTGCTGTTGTGCAAGGAACTGGTGGAGCGCAATCGCGGCACGATCACCGTCAACAGCAAACCGGGCAAAGGCTCGACCTTCAGCTTCACGCTGCCGCTGCACGCGCCGGATGTCTCCGGTGCCGCAAACGCAGACGCCGCGCCCGCCGATTCAGCCCCATCGAAGGCAGCGCGGGGCCGTTAATTAAGGGCTCCCCATCACGCTTAAAATAAAAAAAGTGACGAAACGAAGCCAAATTATCTTTTGTTTTCAAAGAGCTGCATTTTTTCATTTCGCAAAGCCAACGGGTTTTTGAGGCGATTTTTCTGCCCTTGGCGGCCCGGCGAAATAATAGGAAAATATACCACAAAACTCCGCAAAAAGCAAGCGCCTATTGGGGCATCCCGCCCCCACCGTCACTCCCGCGAAAGTGGGAGTCCATACTTTCGCGGCGCGGGCCGCCGCTCTTGAACCACAGAGAGCACAGAGGACACCGAGTTGAAGTTTCCCTCTGTGTACTCTGTGTGCTCTGTGGTGACGATGTGAACGTGCGCGGGAATGGCACAAAAAAATGGCGACAAAAAACGGTTCAACCGCATAGACGCCTGATGCCCGAATCGCTACCATCGCGGGCATGAGAATCGAAGCCAATACCGAGCCCGTCCCCGCCACCCAGGTGCAAACCGGGGTCTGGTTTAACGTCTTTACCATCTTGGGTCTTTTATCCGTCGCCTTCGCGGTGATGTTCGGCGCGGCGTTTCTGGAGGGCTGGGGCGTCTATACCACGATTAAAGAGGGACACCTGAAAGTCGAGGCCCTGCGCAACCTGATGCTGGCGGCGGGCGCGGCAGGCGCGGTGATCGCGGGCGTGCTGGGTCTGGCGCTTGCCGCCGTGCGCACCCATGCGCTCAACCGCCAAGCTAAAACGGCGGAAAGAGAAGCCGAACACAGCGAAAAAAAACACGCCACCGAAACCGACTTGGCGCAGCGCAGGCACCAATCCGAAGCCTTCGCCAAGGCCATCGAACAGTTGGGAAATGAAGGCAGTTTTGCCGTGAATCTAGGCGCGGTGTACGCGCTGGAGGCATTGGCCAAATCGTCCGAGGAACTGCACGGCCCGATCTTCGAAACCCTGTGCGCCTATGTGCGGGAAAAAGCGCCTGCCAAGGGCGTCGTCGATCTAAAGCAAACTGGCAAGGATGGAAAGTACATTGACGATCTTTTTGAACCCATTGATCCGCCACATGTAGTAGTGCAGGCGATTTTGACCGCCATCGGGCGGCGCGACCCGAAACGCGACCCGAGGGGGGTTCAACTCGATTTGCGCAATACGAACCTGCGCAAGGCCGATCTAAAATGGGGCCACTTTGAGTCCGCGAACCTGCGCGGGGCCCGACTCGAACGCGCGGACCTAATGGGTGCTAACCTTGAATGTGCATCCCTGGATGAAGCTTGCCTCATATGTGCGTCTCTGATCGAGACCCGCCTCGCAGCTGCGTTCTTACCAGAAGCTGACCTCACAGGCGCAAACTTAGAAGAGGCCAACTTTGAATACGCATACCTAAAGGACGCTCACCTCGACGGCGTGAATCTAAAGGATATTGGCTTCAACGCACAAACAAATGTCTCTGGCGCGTCGCTTCTTTACTCGACCGCCATTCCCGACCGGCCCGGTTACAATTTTTACAACACGGTCCAGGGCGCGGACACCGCCACTTGGCCTGATGACAACGATGTAGAGGCGTGGGACCGCGGTGATGCCGAAGACGATGACAAAAGCGATTGAACCACAGAGATCACCGAATTGAGGTTTCCCTCTGTGAACTCTGTGTGCTCTGTGGTGGACCACCGGGTTAGGCCCGGTGGTGACGATGGGGGGCGGAGACCCGCGTCGCCGAAACATGGACTCCCGCTTTCGCGGGAGTGACGGTAAAGGGGGGTGGGAGTGACGGTGGGAGCGGGGTGACGATAACAAAAGCGATTAAACGACAAAGACGGGGATGGCCGGATCAAGTCCGGCCATGACGACAAAAGCGGAGAATTAACGCCAACGGTTTTAGGCAACACACAACGAATTCGGCCCGCTTTTTTCGGCGGTGTGCAGGGCGCGTTCCACGGCGTCCAGATAGGCCCGTTCCGTTTTCATTTCCGCCGTATACCCGACCACGCCCGCGGTGATGGTGACGGCAATCGTATTGCCGCCCCCGGTATTAAAATCATGGGCGGCGATTTCCGTTTGGAAACTGCGGGCGAACTTGCCGGCGATTTTGGCGTCCAGATTGGGGAAGATGATGGCGATTTTTCGGCTGCCGTAACGACAGACCAGATCGGTTGGGCGAACGGCCCGTAAAATGATTTCCGGCAATTTCTGCAACACCAAATCCCCGGCTTCATAACCCAGCTCGGAATTGATTTCTTTGAGGTTGTCGATTTTGAGAATCAAGATGCTCAAGGGGTGGCCCAACTGATCAGCCCGCTCGATTTTCGTTTTTAAGGTCTGGTGAAAAACCCGCCGGATCCACAAGCCGGTGATGGCGTCATGGGTGGCTAAGTCTTCGATGGTTTTTTCATCCATCTGAAGTTTGCGGATGACCGCATTGATCTGCCAGCCGAACAGCGCACTTAAAATAATGCCGACCAAAATGCCCGACACCGTCAAGGCGGTATGGCTTTCGGTGTAATACACCGCCGAAAGTGCGGCGCCGGTCCACATCAACAGGGCGAAACCAAACACGACCTTCAAAATCGTATAATTGATCTTTTTGCCTTCTTTGCGTTTGCGGCTGTATTGGGCCTGGGCAATGATGATGCCGCCGACCGTGGCGAATAAGGCATATCCGATAAAATATAAACTGTGCATATCCATATCTGAAATCCTTAAAGGTTCTCACGCGCCCTATGTTCAGGCGAACTGTGGGATATTCGTCGAGATCAAATGCACTTTATGTAATCGGGCATGAACCGTCCCTGAAATGCACATTCAGGCTTCATTCAGGGCAAGCCTTAAAAGAATAGCATAAATTCAAATGTCGTTGGCCGGATCTGTGCGTGGGAATGACAAAAAGGATTAAACCACAGAGGTCACAGAGGACACCGAGTTGAAGTTTACCTCTGTGAACTCTGTGTGCTCTGTGGTGGAAATCTGACCTTAGCCCAACAACCCTTCCAACACCGCCCGCGTCGAATTGAGTTTCGGTTTCCACAGGCCCCGGTCTTGGGCTTCGAGCAGGCGGGCGGCCATTTCTTTGAGCGCTTGGCTGTTGTTGGTTTTGAGGAACTCCAGCACCTTGTCGTCATCCAGATACGCCTGAAACACCAGATCAAAATGATGGTCCTTCACGCACCGTGCGGTGGCGGCGAACGACACCAAATAATCCACCGTCGCGGCCATTTCAAACGCGCCCTTGTAGCCGTGGCGCATCACACCCGCGATCCATTTGGGGTTGACCACCCGCGCGCGCACCACGCGGCCGATTTCGTCTTCGAGTGTGCGCGCTTTGGGCGTTTCAATGCGTGAATGATCCATGTGCCACGCGGCGGGCTGCTGGCCCGATAACACACGCACGGCGGCCACCGCGCCGCCTTCGAACTGGTAATAGTCGTCCGAATCAAGCAGGTCATGCTCGCGGTTGTCTTGGTTTTGCACCACCGCCTCGACCGCCTTCAGCCGTGTTTCAAACAGGCCGTGATGCGCGTCGCCTTGTGCGCCCGCGCCATACGCGTAGCCGCCCCACGCCACATAAGCGCGCGCCAAGTCGGCGTCAGACTGCCAGCCTTTTTCATCCATCAATGCTTGTAAGCCCGCGCCATAGGCACCCGGCATGGAACCAAATACGCGAAAGCCCGCGCGGCGCTGGGCCTCGATACGCTCCACACCCTTGAGCGTTAAGTCGGCGGCGTCTTGGGCCACCCGCGCCGCCAGCGGGTTCATCGTTTCCGGCTCATCCAGCGCCGCCACCGCGCGCACCGCGCTGTCGAACAGATCAATCAGGCTCGGAAAGGCGTCGCGGAAAAAACCCGAAATGCGCAGCGTTACATCCACACGCGGGCGGTCCAAGATACTGAGCGGCAACACTTCAAATCCCGTCACGCGGCGGCTGGCCGCATCCCAGGTGGGGCGCGCGCCCATCAGCGCCAAGGCCTGCGCGATATCGTCGCCGCCGGTGCGCATATTGGACGTACCCCACGCCGTCACCGCGATGGTGCGTGGATAATTCCCGTGCGCCTGAAAATGCGCATCCAACAAAATGCCCGCCGACTTCCAGCCCAGCGACCACGCGGCGGGGGTGGGCACGGCGCGGGTATCGAGCGAATAAAAATTGCGCCCCGTCGGCAGCACTTCGGGCCGCCCGCGGGTTGGTGCGCCCGACGGGCCGGGCTCGACGAACTGGCCACGCAAAGCCCGGATTAACCCTTGCAGTTCGGCCTCGCCGCAGGCTTCGACGGCGGGGCGGATGGCGCTGTGAATTTCATCCAATACCGCGCGGGTGCGTTTCCACGCCGCATCACAAACCACATCGCCCTTGATCAGCTTGAGCGCTAAGACTTCCAAACGCTCAACCGTATCGCCTGCGCTGCGCCAGGGGTCTTCGGCGCATTCAAGCGCCTCGGAGCCAAGAACATCCGGGCGTGTGCCCGCCCAGGCCTCACCCATATCACAATCGAGCGGATCGAAGCCTAAGTCTAAATCATCGGCCAGCGCACGCATCAATGAAGCATCTTTGGCCTGTGTGCCGCGCGGTACACGCACCAGCGCCACCAATAGGTTGTTGAGCAATTCACCCATCGGTGAGCACCCAAACACATGTAGGCCGTCGCGAATTTGCATTTCCTTTAATTCGCACAGGTACGCATCTAAGGTGGC
>JANLGW010000093.1 GCA_024653965.1 Rhodospirillales bacterium | reverse complement strand
CTGCAACGTCACTTGGCCGTGCAGGCCGTCTTCATCGTCTTCGTGCCCGCCACTATCGACGACGAAGTCGGCGAAACTCAAGCCCCGTTCGCGGATATCGTTCAGGCCGATGCCCAGCCATGCGCTCAATGTTTCGTTGGCGAAAACGATGCGCCCGGTGCCATCGACCGAGAAAAATCCCACCGGCAAGTTATCCAAAAGATCCGCCAGCAGCGCTTCTTCACGGCGGCGAATTTCATCCAGCTCGCGCCGCGCGGTGACATCATCCGCCGACCACGCCACCAGCCCACGAACGCCGACCACCGGGCGCACCGACAAACGATGCCACTCCCGCCCGCCGCCGGGGAAGGCGAACGCCAATTCTTCGTGATCCTGCGCACCGCCGCCCGCCGCCGCCAGCATCCGCCCGATGACCGCCGAACTGTCTTCATCGCCATCGGACAGGCGAAATGCCGAAGGCACTTCCGCCGCAGCCTGACTTTTGAACAGCGCGCGAAACGCCCGGTTGGCGTACAGCACCCGCCCCGTGGGCGTCGATACCATCAATGGCGCGCCACCCTCGCCCGCCGCCAGATGCACCAGCAAGGCTTCGTCGTCGGCGCGCATGCGCCGCCCTGCGCCCCATGCCGCCAGAACGACGAACAGCGCCGCCACGGTCCACGCGCCCAGCGCCGCCATATCCGCACTAAAGCCGAACGGCGGCGCGGCCAGCATGCCTTGCTGCCAAGCCACCCCTACGCCCAAAAACAACCCTGCAACAAAGGCGAACACCCCCGGGCCGGGACCGCGTGGAGGACGAAAGGCCTCGGGCTTAGGCACCGAGGCGGCGCTACCGCCCGACTGCGACTGAGCAATGACCTTGGATCCACCGTGCAGAAACTCCGGCACCGGCGCGATAGCGTCCGCATGGGCATGGCCTTCAAGGGTTTGAGGCCCCTGCTGCCGGTCATCAGTCGACTGTTTGTCCGCCGCCACTTGGCATTTTTCCTTTAAGTTTCATGACGTAGCCAATCACTTCGGCCACCGCCTGATAATGCTCGACGGGGATTTCCTCGTCCAGTTCTACGGTAGCATAAAGGGCGCGCGCCAAGGGTGCGTTTTCGACAATGGGCACATCGTTCTCTTCGGCCACTTCCCTAATCTTAAACGCCAAGGAATCCATGCCCTTGGCCACCAGGCGCGGAGCCTGCATGTTATCCATCTTATAGCTTAACGCGACCGCATAGTGCGTCGGGTTGGTGATGACCACGTCGGCCGTGGGTACGTTGGCCATCATGCGCTGCTGGGCGCGTTGGGCGCGCAGTTTGCGAATGCGCGCCTTAATTTGCGGATCGCCTTCGCTATCTTTGTATTCGTCTTTGATTTCCTGGCGGCTCATGCGCATGGACTTGGTAAACTCGAACTTCTGGTAAAGAAAGTCCAAGACCGCCACCACGGTCATGACAATCGTCGCACCAGCCGAAATGGCAATCGCAACGATGAACAACTCGTCCAGCATGGCCGAGATGGAATAATCCGGCATCATCGCAATTTCGCTCAGCAATGGAACCGCCATGCTGTAGGACACCACGGTCACGACGCCGAGCTTCAAAATGCCTTTTACAAACTCCACCACCGAACGTAGCGAAAACATGCGCTTCAAGCCGCTGAGCGGAGAGAGCTTGGCCAAATCCGGCATAATCTTGCTCGGCGCGTAAAGAAACCCGGATTGGCCTAGATTGGCAGCCAGCGCCATGACCATCAACACCGCAAAAAAAGGCGCCAGATACAACAGCATTTCCAACGAAATATCGATGAACAACGGCACGATGGTGTCAAACTCGACGGGGATGGTTTCCGGTTGCTCGACGTAGATGATGGACATGTTGGTGACACCAGTCATCATCCACGGTGCCAATATAGCCAGCATCAACGTGCCGCCAAACAAGATGACCCAGTTCTTAACTTCGTTGGAAGAACCGGTCTGCCCTTTCTCTTTGGCTTTGGAAAGTTTTCGGTCTGTCGGATCTTCTGTTTTTTGCGACTGGTCTTCGTCTGACATGGCGCCCCTTATCCTCCAAAGGCGGTTGTCAAATCGACCATACCGTTTTCAAAATAACTCATGAAAACCATCATCATGGAGGTCAACGATATCATCAGCAAATAAATCTGCATGGCAATCTGAATGGGCATGCCAAAAAAGAACACCGGCAACTGGGGCATCAATCGCCCCAAAATACCAAGCCCCAGATAATACGCGATACCCGACACGATCAATGGCGCCGATAGCTGCGTGCCTATGGCAAAACTTTCCGAAACCTGATGGGCCATAAAATCGCTCATATCGCCGATCATCGGCCCCGCCACCGGATTGAACACAGAATAGCTGTCCACCAACGCGTTCAACATCAGATGATGAGTATCGGTCACAAAAACGATGGTCAGCGCCATCATGCTCAGATACGTCGACAACAAAGCACTTTGCTGATCGGCGATGGGGTCTTGAATAAACATGTTGGACATCGATGCCATCATCGACAGAATCGTGCCTGCCGCCTGCAGCGCCGCCATGAAGATGCGCGGGATCATGCCTAAAAACACGCCGATCAATATTTCCGACGCCAACAACAAAAACAACACCGAGACTTCGGCAGGCTCGAGCGGCAAAAACTCCTTCAGCATCGGCGTCAAAACAAAGGCTACCGCCACGCCGAACGTTAAACGGATGTTCATAGGCACTTGCTGAGACCCAAAACCCGGCATCAACGTAAAGGCCGTGCCGATCCGTGCAAAAACCAGCAAAAACGCAAACAGATTAAGGTTGATGAGTTGGCTGATCATCGCCCGCCCCCGGTTACCCCGTGGTCGCGATGCGGTCGAACAGCGTGACCGAATACTCAATCACCGTCGTCATCATAAACGGCAGAAAGACAACAATGGCGATAAAGATCACGATAATCTTCGGCACGAATGTCAGTGTCATTTCCTGGATGGTGGTTAGAGCCTGAAACAATGCAATAACCAAACCAATCAACAAGCCTGCAAACATGATCGGGCCAGCCGTCAGCAGCACGACCCAAAGTGCGCTTTGGGCAATATCTAAGACATCGGTTTCATTCATGGACCCAGACCATTCGTTAAAAGCCCTTACATGGGCATGCGGAGAATCTCCCGGTAAGCTTCAACGACCTTATCGCGGATCGCAACAACTGTCTGCAAGGTGACTTCGGCTTCACTGACCGACGTCGCAACCTGCGCCAAATCGGCCTGCCCCATCAGACCGGAAATGGACAGCTGCTCACTGGTTTGCCCAATCTGTTGCGCCTGGGTGAGATAGTTCTGCACTAGGCCGGTAAAAGTGCCGGTGTTTGTCGGCTGGGCATCTTGCGCCGGAATGACGTTGGTGGTCACCCCCGACTGCTGCGCCAGATCGTAAAGCTGGGCGGCCCTGGCGACATTGATAGCGGGGTCTATAGCCATGGGGCGTTCTCCTGTTTAATATTAAAATTCAATACGTTAACGCATCAACCCGATGGTATCTTGAAGCATCGTTTTGGACGATTTGATCACATTCAAATTGGCCTCGTAGGAGCGTTGCGCCTCGCGCATGTCCGTCATTTCCACCAAAGTCGAAATATTGGGCGCCAGCACATAACCATTAGCATCCGCCGCCGGATGCGACGGATCATACCGTTGATTGAATTCAGACTGATCAGACTGAATACGATCAACGCTCACCGTATTCACGCCAATGGCTTGATCCAATTGGTTCTTGAACGTCACCACTTTACGCTGATAGGGCAATCCGCCGGGCTGCGTCGGCAGCGAATCGGCGTTGGCCACGTTTTCGGAAATCACACGCAGCCGTGTACCCTGAGCCTTCATACCCGAAGCAGAAATCCGAAGGGTGCGCAAAAGATCATCCATGGCATTATACCTATTGTCTTAAAACTCATTAATCCAAAAGGCCTTGTGGGACCCATTCATCGTTTCACGCTTTATTGGTTTTTACCGATTGCAATTCGAATCAAACCGATATGCTTGCGGTACAATTCCGTCGTCAGACGATGTTGCAATTGGGTTTCACCCAACTTGGCCATTTGCTCTTCAAGCACAACGGCGTTGCCATTGGGCGAGGTTTCATAAGGTGCAGCGTCTTCGACTTCGGCAAACGGCGACGTCTGCGCACGCGTTCCCGCAAAATGCATCGGCGACGTGGTCGACAAACCACGGCCTTGGTCCATTTGCTGGCGCTTGACCATGTCGGGAAAATCAAAGGCCTTCAGATCGGACGGTTTGTAACCGGGCGTGTCCGAGTTGGCGACGTTCTGCGCCAAAACCTCTTGGCGACGGCCAAGCCATCCCAATTGTCCCTTCATCAATCCAAACAATGTCAGTTTGTTGAGATCCATCTCAATTCACCTTTTCGGCCTTTCGGGCACGCTCACCTTGAGCGAAGGGCCTTTCGCAACTCTTTTCCGGGGCCGCATGCCCCTTCTTGGAACCGAACGCGTTGAGCCAGAGTCTGGCTTAGACCTTTTAAGATTCAATGAATCGCCCTTTTGCAACCCAAACGCAGGGTTCCAGGGCAAATTCAGGGACAAAATTATGGGAACCAATGATTCAGAGGATATTAAGCGCCACATGCGAAAGTACGAAAAATGCGACAAAGAGGATTCCTCGCAATGAGCGGCGAGAATGGTGCCGAAAAGCCTAGAAAACCGCCGTCCGATGACGATTTGGCGGTAGCGCTGAGCTATCAACCGACTCAGGATCAGGCCCCCCACCTAGTGGCCAAAGGTCAGGGCTGGCTGGCGCGGCAAATCGTCGAAATCGCGGAAGCCAACGGCATTGAAGTGCGCGAGGACTCCGATTTGGCCCAAATTCTCGCCCAAGTCGACATAGACAGTGAAATTCCCCTAGAGGCATTCACTCTGGTCGCGGAAATTTTGTCTTATGTTTATGAAAAAAACAAAATTTGGCCCGAAGGCATAACCCCCGGCGCAAACCCCGGCAGGCAAAATAAGCGGTGAGGAGCAGAGGTTGAAGCATGGCCGATAACATCACCCCCTCCGTCGCGGAAACAATCATCCGCGAGGAACTGGAAAAAGCCGCAAGTTTGATTTCCGGTGCACGCCGCCTAATGGCGGAAGGCCGCTCCGTGGATCTCAGCGCCGTAGAAGACCGCATACGCACCATCACCACGGCCTTCCAAAGCGCCCCCGACGTCGTGCAGTCGTCATATAAGGAACATTTGGGCGTATTGCTGGAAATTCTCGACTCCCTGCAAATCGACCTAGAAACCCGGCACAAAGCCCTCGAAGAGGGCATGAAAAACATCCGGCACCGCGAGGCACGGAACGCCTATGGGCCTAAGGACAAACCCTAAGCAGGGATCAAAAAAATGTCGAAAAAAGCGAATCGAACGCTTTTTTCACAGCCCTCATCCGCTGTACAGACAAAAGCATCAAGCAAGACAAGGCATTGCGCCCCCTTGCTTTTATCCGCACCTAAGAAAGCATAAAGTCTAGCCCATGGATTTATACGGATACGCAAAGTTTGTCCTCGCCCTGATCTTCGTCCTGAGCCTGATCGGCTTGATGGCGGTAGTTGCTCGACGTTGGGGTCTTGGATTACCCCAGACAAACATCCGACGGGGACAACCCAAACGTATCGGTTTGGTCGAAGTTACGGCCTTGGATGCCAAGCGTCGTCTGGTGCTCATCAAACGCGACAACGTGGAACATTTAATCATCCTCGGCCACGATAGCGAAACGGTGGTGGAAACGGGCATCAAGCCGCCCGACACACCAACCTTCCCCGACCTGCTGCAACAGGCACACGACAGCCCCGCCTCACCTTCTCTCGCCGCCCAACCAGGGGATGATTTATGAAGCCGTTCACGCTAACCCGATCCCTGTTGCGCACCCTTGCTCCAGCGGTTCTGCCAACGGTGAAACTCGCCCTGTTCACGCTTGCCGTTGCGGGGCTGTTTTGGTTTACCCCCATTGAAGCGATGGCCCAATCCTTGACGCTGGACTTAGGCCCCCAGGGCGGAACATCGGCTACCGGGCGGGTTATTCAGTTGGTCTTGCTGATGACCATCCTGACCTTGGCGCCGTCCATCCTGGTGATGATGACATCGTTCACCCGCATCGTGATCGTGCTGTCATTTTTGCGCACCGCAATGGGCACCCAACAAACCCCACCCAACCAAGTCATGGTTTCATTGGCGTTGTTTCTCACCTTGTTCATCATGATGCCCACGTTCCAAACCACCTATGACGAAGCCGTGCAGCCGCTATTGGATGGCACCATCGACGAAACCCAAGCAATGACCCGCGCTGTGGCGCCATTTGAGACCTTCATGATGGCCCATGTGCGCGAACAAGACTTGGCGCTATTTGTGGATATGGCGGGCCTCACCGACCAAGACGTCCAAACAAACATGCCGTTGCGGGTTCTTATTCCCGCATTCATGATTTCCGAACTGAGGCGCGCATTTGAAATCGGATTTTTATTGTTTGTACCCTTTCTCATCATCGACATGGTGGTAGCCTCGGTGCTGATGGCCATGGGCATGATGATGCTGCCCCCTGTCATTATCGCACTGCCCTTCAAAATCATTTTCTTCGTGCTGGTTGACGGCTGGTACTTGGTGGTGGGCTCGCTGGTGCGCAGTTTCGGGGCTTAACCATCCCATCGCGCCCGTCCGGTGCGCAACCGCTGACCTGCAGTATCAATCTCCAATGAAAAATGCTACAATGCCGTGCGTGTTCGCCCCATAGTGTGATCGCACTCTAACACATTGATAGGGGCGGATTCACGCTTTAGGTGGAAACGCCGAAGTGATTCCACCTAAAGCGATCCGACCCTGAGTGCGATCAGGGAATGCTTTTCGCATCTTTCCATTTTTTCTAAAAATGCCCCGAACGAAAGGAGGATTGTCATGACTGATAAAATTAAAAAAACACCCAAAAAATCGGCAAAAAAAGTCACATCGGAAAAAGCCGAAGTCATCGAGCGCCCCACTGAATTGCATCCTTTGCAAACTCTGCGCAGCGAAATCGATAGCCTATTCGACAACATGTTGTCGGGCTTCCCTTCCATGCGCTTAAGCCGCCCCAGTTTCGACATGGATCGCTGGCGCGATCCGTTCCGCGATCCGTTCCGGCGTTTTGAAGATACCTTCAGCGCGCTGAGCAAGTTGGCACCACGCGCCGATCTCAAAGAAACCGACAAGACCGTCACCATCACGGCGGAATTGCCTGGTGTGGCCGAAGCCGACATCGACATCTCCTTCGCCAATGGGCAAATCACCGTCAGCGCCGAAAAAAGGGAAGAAACGCGCAAGGACGATGAAAATTATCACTTATCCGAACGGCACTACGGATCGATCAAGCGCACCTTCACCCTGCCCGATGCCGCCGATGTCGATAAGGCCAATGCGACCTTCAAAGATGGCGTATTGAACATTGAAGTACCCAAAAAAGCGCTGCCCAAAGCAGCCATCAAAAAGATTCCCGTTAAGGGCTGAGACACGCCTGCACACGACCTTCGTTACCCCCGGCGGCCATCCCCGCCGGGGAAATTTCAACGCATCAAATCGCGAATGAACGGCGGCAGCGCGAAAGCGGCCTTGTGCATTTCTGGACTGTAGTAGCGGGTTTCAATCGCCGCCGCCTTAAACAGCCGTTGCAGCGCTTCAAGAGGCACATCGCGCAACGTCGTATCGTCGCTACCCCAGCCCAACGTCATAAAACCGCCGCTATAGGTCGGCACCACGGCAGTATAAAAGCTGACGTCCTTAAACGACTTATCCATGCGCCGAAAGGTGGTGGTGAGTTCTTGCGGTTGGAAAAACGGCACGCCGTTCTGCGTCACCAAAGCCCCACCCGCCTTAAGCACACGATGGCAATCGGCGTAAAAACTTTCCGTAAACAACACTTCACCCGGTCCTACCGGATCCGTTGAATCGACGATCACCACATCAAACCGCCGATCCGTTTCGGCCACAAACGTGACCCCATCGGCGATGATCAGATCGGTACGCACGTCATCAAAGGCGCCTACGGAAATGCCCGGAAAGTATTCTTGGGCAAGTTCCACCACGGCGCGGTCGATTTCCACCAGGGTAACGCACGCAACCGATTTATGGCGCAGCACTTCGCGCAAAATGCCGCCGTCACCGCCACCGATGATCAATACGTCGCCAACCTTATCCACCGCGCAACTGCGGGCAAAGATCGGCACATGGGTCATCATTTCATGATAGATGAATTCGTCGCGGGTGGTGACCTGCACGACATCGTCCAACGCCATCACCCGGCCAAACGTCGGTGTATCGAAAATGATCAGGTCTTGATGCTCTGTTTTATCGCGATAGAGAACGCGTTCAACTTCAAAGCTCTGGCCGTAACCCTTGTGCAAAGCTTCAATAAACCGTTTCACTTGATCACACCGCGTCTGTAGTGCTGAACCTCTACACGATCAGGCCTAAAGGCGCGCTTGATCGACGGCAGAGCATCGTGCGGATCGCATGCGCCGCACATAAAAATATCGATCGCCGCATAATTTTTTTCCGGCCACGTATGGATGGAGATATGGCTTTCCGCCAACACCACCACGCCGGAGACGCCGGAATACGGTGAAAAGTGATGAAAATGGCTGTGCAAGATGGTCGCCCCGGCATCACGCGCGCCCTGCAGCAATGCATCTTCGATCAGCTTCGGGTCGTCAAGATCGACGGCTTCCCAAAGTTCGACCAACACGTGATTGCCCGCATAACGGATGCCATCGCGTTCAATAAAATAATCTTTGGTGTTGTCCACCACAGGATAGAGGGGCTGGGTCTCGGTAGCGACGCACGCCACCTCCTCCAGGTCCATATCCAATTCGGCAAGTGCGTTGCGTTTCATAAGCGCGCCCCCAAACCAGTATGTCCCGAAAGGGTCCTATAACTAAGGATCGAGTTTGGGGAAATACGGCATAGCCCCCCTTGATTCAAGATATTTATTAAATATGAAAAAAATAATTTGGAGAAACGCCCAAATTAATACACTGCGCTCAGCTGACCATCCGCTAAACGCTGACGATAGACTTCCATGAAGCCTTGAAAATCATCAACTTTTTTGACGATTGCATCAAGCGCACGAAAATTTACCAAATCGTTTTCCGGCCCCGAAGTAATCAACTGATAGGCATCGGCATACGCCGTACTGGCCATCGCCGGACCAAAGTTAGCGACCGCACGCGACACGCCTGCTTCATTGCCTTCCAACGTAAAGGCCACGGCCAACGACAGCACCGCCAACGCCTGTTTATCGTCAAGGGGCTGACGCGGCTTTGCCCCCAGTTCGCGAACCACAACGGTCAGCGACTTAGAAGCGTTCTTCCAATCGCCCGCACGCCAGTAGATCCCGGAACGGATGCTCTCCGCTTCTAGAGCGATTTCAGGGCGAAGCAAGTCCAAGGCGACCTCAGGCTGCTGCAACCCGATATAAGCCCTCGCGCGCAACAATAAACGCTGCAACACTAAATCGTCGCCCAGGCCGCTGGCATCCGTCTTGTCCAAAACGCTGAGCACCAACTCAAACTTACGATCAAACAGATAAATCAGCGCAAGGCGTGCGCCGACCCTAGCCTTCTCCTCACCCTTAAGGCGGAAATCGACTTGCGATTCCAACAGATCCGCGGCACTCGACAACAAATCCACACCCACTAGGCGATCAGCCAGTCTGCGGATCATCTCGTCGCCCAATTTACCGGGGGGCGTCAATTCTCTAAATTCGTCGTACAGCGCAATGGCGGTTACCGGAGCCAACACATCTGCACCATTATTGAGGTATAGGTTTTGGAATGAATCCGACATCAACTTGGTGACTTGATTTGCACCTTCATGATCGGGGAAATTGGTGGCTGCCTGACGAAGGGTATTGAGACCTTCCCGATACAACTGCTGTTCCAGGTACAACGAGCCAAGTCGCCGCAGCAATGCAAATTCAAAATCATCGCCGCGCCACACAAAACGCAACTTCTCGAACTCTTCGATTGCGTCCTTAGGTGTGAAATTCCCCTGCTTCAACAGCAGCTCGGTACGCGCCACCGCAGCCTTGGCGCGCGATGGACGATGCACACCTTCCATCACGCTTTCCCAGTCGGCAATTGCGCCATCTGGATCACCACCCAAATCTTTCAGTTTACCTGCAACATAATCGATCTGGTTCTTCTGCGTTTGTGATGGATCATCAATGGCCAGCACCTCCAGATACTGGGTAGCCTGTTTCACGTCGCCAAGTTCCACCGCCGCGTCCGCCACCAACGTCGCGGTAGGCATTTTCATCGCCTTGGGGTAAGGCTGGGTGATGCCTCCGGTGCGGCGCAGATCATAAGCGGCATCCGGCATATGTCCTTCCTTGGCCAGTACGGCGGCACGCCAGAAGATCGCCTCATCTGTGCCATCCAAAACGGTGCTGTATAAATCAGCACGCGCATCTTCCAATCTGCCCATCAACCAATTGGCCGCACCACGCAACATGAGAAATTCAGGATTCTTTTCAAGTTCAGGCTGTGCCGAAAGCATCACTTCCATGACGCCCAAGGCTTCGGCCTCAAAACCGTTGGTAAGGTAAAATTGCATCAGTTCGCGGCGCGCCTCAGCCTTTGCCTTGTTACCCTCGGCGAACGCAATGGTGCGCTGCAAGTTTTGGCGCACATCGATAAAATCCTGAAGGTCCGCACGTTTCCACTTTTCCAAATCCAAGACGCGCGTCAACGGACGGAACGAACCCATGCCTGCGCTGGACGCCAGCGCGGTTTCAAGATTGACCGCCGCTTTTTCTTCGGCAGAAACACTGGAAATTTGCAACGTTCCGGTGCTGGTGACTTCAACTCCCTGGCGCAGGGGACGCACACTCACATCATCGGAAATAGGTTTTATCACCACGCCTTGTTTGGTCGGCAGCACTTGAACCTGAGGATATGCCCAAAGCCGTGACACACCGTGACCAAGCGGAATCACGGGCACCGCAATAAGGTTATCGCCAACCTCTGGGTCACGAAACGCGATTACATTGCCCGGCTCTGGAACGGAAACGAACAGGCGTGCGCCCAGGGGGGAATCAGGCTGGGCATCCGCCTGTAATGGCGAAGTTGGGATCAATGGCTGTTCCATGAATTCCAAAATCCAAGCCAAGCCAGAACGCTTGATGTCAGGGTTTACCCCTTCCGCCGTTGTAAGACGCAATACCGCGCCCAAGTTGGACGGCACCTGCTCGGCCGACGCAATCATGCCCGCACCGTCTCGCACCAGTGCTGCGGTATCAATGTTGGCGCGTTTATCGAAGATCACCCACAAGACCTCTCCCCGGCGGAACACGGCTGCGCCAACCGGTTCTTGCCAATCGAACCGCAACGCCACTACGCCCGCCGCAACTTGACTGGCCTCGGCACGGGTATTCACCGCCGGCGCAGACGCTGGCGCTGGTGCTGTAGCGGGAGTTGGTGTTGCAGCTGAAGGAGTAGCCGGTGCAGTCTTTTCAGCAGCGGGGGATTGAGCATCGGCCTCTGCCGGCTTTACGGCTTCGTCCGGCGTTGGCGGTGTCAAAGCCATCGGCGCAGGCGCGCCATCTTTCGCAGCAACGGGAGCGGAAACAGACACAGGTGACGTTGGAGCCGACGACGCGGCAACTGCGGGCTGAGTGCCTGGCGGATAGACGTCCACCACCACCTTAGGGCCGTTGTTGGAAGCCTTCACTTGCGATGTGGGGTCGACGTTTAGCGTAACCGTCAGCTTGCCCTCTTTTGACGATGCACTGGCGGCATTGATATTGCGCACCCGTCCCGATGCAAAGCCCGCCAGATCAACGCTGGCGGCAGCATTGAAGTTCAATTGTGCTTTGTCCCCGTCGCGCGTCAACGAAAACGTCGTATTGGTGGGCCAGTCGAAAACGATCCGCGAATATGTGGGATGCACCCCCACACGCACGGCGACGGCAGGCCCGGTGGGCGAAGCGGACGAGGCCGGGGCGGCAGAAACGGGGGCAGGCGTGGCTACAGGTCCAGGTTCGGGTGTAGGCTTGGGTGTCGCTGGCGCGGCGCCAACGATATCCACAACAACCGACGTGCCAGAATCATAACTGCGTACGGTGAAATCGCCCTTCAGACGAAACGCCACCGTGGCTTCATTGGGCGCGGGTTCAATGGATGCGATATACGCACCGAGATCCCGCAACGCTGGACGCAAATCCGCCTGAATCGGGCGCGAAAAAGTCACCACCATTCGATCCCCTTGGCGGGTCGCCTGATGGCCTACGGGTTGCGGCCAACGAAAGGTTAGTCGGCCAAACCCATCTTGGACACTCGCCTGCACGCTGACCTGATCGGCCAGTGTTGGTGCAGGCACAAGAATCATGCCGATCACCAGCATGCCCAAAACCACACAAAGGCCCTTAAGGCTTTTTCTTAAGCGGCCCCGCCCCGGCATCATTCTCCTCCTGCAGTTGGGAAGATGACGATATCCACGCGCCGTCCAAGCTTGGTGCGCTCTTCGGGCGAAAGGTCAGGCAATTGAGAGTAACGGCTATCGGCATAACCATAGGCAATGATGTCGTCGGTGTAACCCGAACTCCGCAATGCATTGGCGACTGCCGACGCCCGCGCAAGGGATAGCTCCCAATTGGATTCAAAACCCTTTTCAGGAGCAGGCGGCGTCGGGTCTGAATGGCCATTGACGCCAATCTGATTACCGACGTTACGCAACAGGCTGCCCAGCGTGAACAGAGCGGAGCGCGCTTCGTCCGGCATCACCGCCTGCCCGGGCGGAAACAACAAATCACTCGGCAGCGCAATCACTAGGCGATCATCCAACTGCATAATGCGGCTGGACGATAACAACGGCTCATTCGCCACCCCGCCTTCCAACACACCCGATAAGTAGTCAAGATTCGTTGCCTGACGGCGAAAAATGGTACCGATATTGAACTTCGCCGTCGCCGCAGCAACGGCCTTCAGCTTACCCGGATTCAACGATTGGGTCAGCGTATCGCTCATGGCTTCCCATTTATCCATCTTCACCGACGACATGGAATACAACAGCACAAAAAAAGTCAGCATCAGGGACACTAAGTCCGCGAAGGTGATCATCCAGGCCGCACTGGGCCTACCTGTTTTGGGCATGTCTTCCATGTCAGCGCCGATTATGCCATCGCCCCCTTAATTTTCCGTCTTTTTCGCATCATCGAGACGTAACTTGTCAGCCGCAATGTCACGGGTATAAAACCAAATTACGGCCTCGCCCACATGACCGGGACGCATGCCCACGGAAACACTGTCAGGCGGGATGCCGCGTTCAAACATGGCGCGCGCGAAGGCGCCCGCA
Source organism: Rhodospirillales bacterium (assembly GCA_024653965.1). Classification (GTDB taxonomy): domain Bacteria; phylum Pseudomonadota; class Alphaproteobacteria; order Rhodospirillales; family Magnetovibrionaceae; genus JANLGW01. The sequence goes on along the minus strand of JANLGW010000093.1, from coordinate 11,041 downwards.
CGCGCGATCTCCAACGTCTGGGCAATCGGCATGGTTTTACCATCCGATAAAGTCGGAGTACCGATCACAAATTCCAAATCAAAGCGCATGCCCGCCGGACGGTTGGACATCGCCGCCACGGTCCTATCCAACAGAGGAAACATCGCCGGGCGGATGCGTGCTTCGCCCTGAAAAAACAAGTTGTCGGATGCCAGAATCAACCGCATCTGACGCCCGGGCTGGATGGTTTCAATCTTGTCGATGCCTAACTCGGTGGCAAAAATCCCGGTAACCTGTTGCTGAAATTCCTGCCCCGCCAACACGTCACCATCTTTAGACCTAAACGATTGTAAATCCACGGATGGCGGCACAATGGACGCAAACGCGCTGGATAGACTATTCATCACCTGTTTGGATTTGGCCTCTTCCGGGGTAGAAATCGACACCAACATAATGAAGAAGGCGAGCAAAACCAGATACAGCCCTAAAAATAAGGCAACTGTCGGATCACCAGCCGAGTGTATCGGCGCGATCTGGGTATCCATGTCATCCATGGCCAGCTACTTAATCGAAGTTTGCAAATAAATCGTCGATTTCAGCTTGGCTTTTTGCATTTGCGCCAAGCTGAGGCCCCTCAAGAAGGTCCGCATCGGTGATGTTCTTTCCGTCCCCCTGTCTAGGCGCGGAGGCCTGATGCTGCGCCGTTTTTTTCTTTGCCCCACGGCCCCGCGCACCAAAAGCGCCGATCAGCGCATCAATACACTCTTCAATGTGTTTCATGGTCGTGATGACCTTGCCAATCCGCTGGCCGGTGATGTCTTGAAAGGTACAGGCTTCGTAAATGCGGGTGGTAACATCCATCAGCTTAGCCGACACTTCCGGCGAAACATCGCTCATCACCCCCTCAACCACTTCACACGCATCCATAATCGAATTGGTGGCATCAGCGGTCGCTTCAACCACCGCGTCCAACTCATCGGCGGCTTTGGGTAGATACTCGTCTTTCACATCGTCAGGACGGATCGCTGCGATTTCGCGCTTGGCGGCGCGGATGTATTTAGCCAAATCGGCTAATTCGGAAAGAATTTTCGCGTTCTCTGGTGACGCCTGGGCTGCGGCAGCCCTCTTGACCGTGCGCGCAGCAGCAACGACCTTATCAACCGCTTTGACACGCCCCCCCGTTTTAACGGAGGACTTCCGGGCAGGTATTTTTTTGACTGATGCTTTTTTATTGGGTGTTTTGGGAGCCGGGGCTTTCGCCTTCACAGCCACCTTCGCCCGGGCCGACACCTTCTTGACTACAATCTTTTTGACCCCGGCCTTTTTAGCCACAGCCTTTTTAATCACAGCCTTCTTTGTGGTATTTTTCTTGACGGGTGTTTTTTTGACGGTAGCTTTCACTTTCACCGCCGACTTCGACTTAGGCGACGCCTTCACGCGCGTCCGTGCCGTGGATGAGGCCCGAGGCTTGGCAGCCTTAGTCGTTTTTGCAGTGCGCCCGGCCATCAACGTCCCCTTTAGAAGTCGCCGAGCACGCTGACCATCTTCGACTTCAAGGTGTCGGCGTTGAAAGGCTTCACGATGTAGTTTGAAACGCCCGCTTCCTTGGCGGTAATTACGTTCTCAGACTTGGATTCAGCAGTCACCATAATGAACGGAATGTGCTTGAGCTTATCGTCCGCACGCACGTGGCGCAGCAACTCGATGCCGGTCATAGGCTCCATGTTCCAGTCAGAAATCACTAGGCCAAAGTTACCGCCGCCTTCCTTGAGCTTTTCCAACGCCATGGTCCCATCGGTCGCTTCTTCGACGTTTTCAAAGCCAAGCTGGCGAAGCAGGTTGCGGATGATTCTGAGCATGGTCTTATAATCGTCCACAATCAGAACATTCATGCTCTTATCGACAGCCATCAGAACACTCCATTTTCCCGGTCAGTCACCGGTTTCAAAATACGATCACTAACGGGCTCTTTTCCAGCCCTAAATACTCACGCTTCAAAGATTGGAATAACAAGAGGTTGCCCCGCCCCCGACCAACATCCCCAAAACGTCAAGAATCGACACAAATCATACCCTTTATTAGGTAAAGCAGTCGTAACGACTTCGCAACCATTTAGATCAACGGCATACGCTTTAATACAGGGATATTACCCTCCTACACTGGCCTGTTCAGGGGCCGGTTCGGGCAGTTTACGCAATTGATCGAGTTCAACCGTAATTTCGCGGGCGCGTTGCGGGTTCATCTTCGCCATAATTGGCGCTAAAGAGCGCTCTTTCATGCGTTCGGCGACCTTCAACAGCACTTCCATTTCCAATTCTTCAAAAATGAGCGCGGCATCTTTAGGCTTCATATTTTCATAGATCTTCACCAAGCTCGACAGCTTGGCGCTTTGCTGTTCATCATAGGTCTTAACCAGACTCTCAATGGTTGCCTGCAGGGCTTTAAGTTCTTCCACTTTACGCTGAATCCGGCTTTCGGCAGCGGCGAGCATCGCCTCACGGGTTTCCATTTCACGCGCCCGAGCGTCAATTTCCACGCGGCGTTCAGCCAATTTCTGTAACAGGTCAATTTCCGATTGCGTCAGCAACGTCGGATCGTCAGCCAACATACGCGCGGCAAGGGCCGCGCGATCTTCTTCCGGCATCGCAGCGGTGGGGGTGGCTTCCCCCTCGCCTCCCCCAGCCAAATCGACGGGTGGGTTATCGCTAGGCGGCAACGCGAGATCAGGTGCCGAGGTGGCTTCACCTTGAGTCTGCGCTTGGGCCTCGGTACTCGAAACAGACAACGTACCGTTTAAAACCCCGTCAACACCATCCCAGATATCGCCGACACGCACGGTAAGCGTCAGAGTGGCGAAGAAAATTACCATCGGCAGCAGACGCACCTTAACGACGATGCGACGCAGCAAACTTGCTTCTTTGGGCGCGGCATCGTCAAACGCATCATCCGCCAGCGCCGGTTCGCTCTCCGGTGCTGGGTTCGAACGTTCATACGCCGAGCCGCCAATGGTCATCTTTTCCAACGCCATTATCCCAACCAGCCGCCTATTTCACCGAACTCAATGCTTTGAGCAATTCACGGGCGGACTGAGTATCTTCAATTTCATTGTTATCAACCATACGTCCCAACTCACGGCCTAACCCGCGTGATGGCAACGCATTCGTCGCTCTACCCGAAGAGGTCCCACCGGAACCTTTTCCCACCTTGGAAACCACATTGGCTAAACGACCGGTAATCCGACGCGTCGCCGTAGCGCGCTCTTCGCGCGACGGGTCCATGTCCTTCATATTTTGAGGTGATGCAGCGCGAATAGCGTCTTCGATCAGACGGGCTTCTGGATCGGCGCGCAGAAAGGTATCCGCACGCGCACCGACGGTCGTACCTGCCGCCATGCCCATGCCAACGCCGGATTCCGATTTAGCCGGGCGCGGTGCGCGCACATTTGCGACCATATCATCGGCGGCACGCCCGCCTCGTTCAACCAAATACGACAGATCATCTTTCAGCGCCTTGGCTTTGTTCACTTCGGCATGTAAGGCTTCGCTGTGAATTTTTAGATTTTTAATGCCTACCTCTGCGCGAGATGTGGCCTCTGCAAAGGTATTGACCAACTGCAACAATTCGTTTTTATCGGAGCGCAGTTGGGACAGTCTCTGGTTTAGGCGCATTGCATACGCAATGGTCAAAACCAGAAGAGCAGAAATGATGATATCGAGCACGAGTGAGATCTGCACTGACTTATTCCTTTGGCTTTTCGTAACGTCCATGGATGCGAATGGCGATTTGGTCTGCTTTACGGCCCATACGGCCCAAATACATCGGCACATCGCCGCAGAATAGCGTCACCTGACTTTCTGGCGTCGCGCCCAAATCAATATGCGAACCGACATTCCAGCCGAACACCTCACCCAGACGCATGGTCTGCGTATCCAGCACGGCCTCCAGCTCCACCTCAGTCATCCACAACTCTTCGGCTAAGTGAGTTTCCCAAATGCTGTCGCGACCGAATTTTTCACCCATGAACGATTGCAGCAACAGTTCGCGCACGGGTTCTAGCGTTGCGTAAGGCAGCAACAGTTCCATCTGCCCGCCACGATCTTCCATGTCGATGCGCAGACGCGCAACGATGGCGGCATTCGATGGCCGGGAAATGGTGGCGAAGCGCGGGTTGGTTTCAATGCGATCGAAACGGAACGTCACCGGCGACAACGGTTCGAACGCGCCGGAAAGATCCGACAGCACCACATGCACCATGCGTTCCACAAGCGAGCGTTCGATGGTCGTATAAGGACGACCTTCAATACGCATCGCTGCGGTGCCACGACGCCCGCCCAACAGTACGTCGACGATGGAATAGATCAACGAACTGTCAACCGTCAGCAGCGCGTAGTTGTCCCATTCCTCGGCTTTAACTACGGAAAGCATCGCCGGCAAAGGGATAGAGTTCAGGTAATCGCCAAACCGGATGGAGGTGATGTTGTCGAGAGAAACTTCAACGTTGTCGGACGTAAAATTACGCAGCGAGGTAGACATCAAGCGCACCAGACGGTCGAACACCACTTCCAACATCGGCAGGCGTTCATAAGACACCAGCGCCGAGTTGAGGATGGCTTGTATGCCGGATTTTTGATCGGATTCGTCTAGATCGTCGTCAAAGCCGAGCAGGCTGTCGATTTCGTCTTGGTTCAGAACACGCGTGGACTCGCGCGCAGAACCGGTGCTTGCATCGCCGCCGCTGCCGCTGCCGGATTCCAGCATTGCAGCCCATTCGGCGGCGAGATCATCGCCCTCATCGGTCTCTTCACCGCCGCCATCGCCGTCACCGCCGTCACCGCCCATGGCAGATGCCCAAGCATCAGCCATAGCGTCTTGATCGACATTATCTCCTGGCGCAGTCATGACCTTGATCCGACTTTCATTTTCGTGCGACCCACTGGCATTTCCATGCGACCCATTGGTTAGGCCTATTGAACCAGCATTTCCTTAAACAACACGTCATTAACCTTGGCTGGCGCCACGGCCACATTGACACGCTTCAACAATTCTTCCCGCAACCGATACATCCCGGCAGAACCCTTCAGGTCTTCGACGCGCAGTTCGCGCAGATAAACCTGAAAATTATCAACAATCCTGGGCATCATGCCTTCGATAAGGGCGATATCATTGGCCGCGCCCAATTCCAGGCTAACGCGTATCTTCAAATAAACCGGCTTACGTCCGCCGGTGTTGATATTCACCAACATTTCCTGCAAGTCGTAAAATACGGCATTACCGGAAACGAGAGCCGGATCTTGTTCACCTTCAGCCGTAGTCGCACCGCCACCTAACATTTCGATCACAGGCTGCAGCAAACCGGTAAAATACGCCGCCGCCGCGCCACCAAGGATTAAAACCAAAACCGCAGCGATCACAATCAGCAACCGTTTGCGCCCAGACTTACTCCCGCCCTCACCGCCTTCACCCTCGCCGCCCTCGCCGTCGCGATCATCAGCGTCTTCGCCATCCAGATCCTCGTCGAGTTCGTCGGCCATGCGGTCTCCGTCTGCCTGCTTACCGAGGCCGCCTTCAAGCGGCGGCCGCCATTTGTTTCCTCGCCCCCTCTGCGTGGGGTGATGCAACATGTCACATTAAAGACGGATGGTTAACAAGGCGTTGATGAGCTGGCCAAAAAACGTTCTATTCCCGCGCTTTTTCCTCAAAGAATAAGGCTCACGCCCGCCCCGCCCTTAATGAAGAAAAAATCGAATCGGCCTTTTCTGCCCGTAAGCGGCAAGTTCTGCCGGGCAGGGGCCGCCAAAGAGCCTTAGCTGCCCACCATGCCCCCGCCTTAATGAGGTCAATGCATTGATAAACAATGATTTTCGCTATTGGCACGGTCCCTGCATTTTTAGGGACAACAATCACCGCGCAATAGACGCGGCCAAGACCAAAAAATGAACGCGGACACGATCAAAAAAGGCAAAACCAATGGAAACAACCACATACATTGCGCTTTCGAGCCAGGGTGCACTGCGCCGCGAAATGAGCGCTATTGCGCATAATTTAGCCAACATGAACACTACCGGCTTCAAAGGCGAACGCATGATGTTCGTCGATCACGTGCAACGATCCCGCTCCGCCGACTTCATTGCCGATCAGCGTTTGTCCTTCGTCCGTGACGTGGCGAGCTTCACCGACACGACGGAAGGCCCCATTGAGCAAACGGGAAACACCTTGGATGCCGCCATCCACGGCGACGGCTATTTCGCGGTACAGACGCCGGACGGTGAACAATACACCCGAAGTGGCAATTTCCGCCTCGACAACGGCGGTCAGTTGGTAACCCAGGATGGCCACCCCGTTCTATCCAACGCTGGCGTGCCAATTACCTTTGCGCCCGAGGACACCACCATCACCATTAGCGGCGACGGCACCGTTTCGACGGAAAATGGGACGCTCGGCAAGTTGCGTGTCGTCACCTTCGATAACAACCAAGACCTCCAAAACACGGGAAGCGGGCTGTACAGCACCACCCAACAGCCCGTCGACAACCTCAATCCCGAGGTCGTGCAAGGGGCGCTGGAAAAATCCAACATCCAGGCCATCTTGGAAATGACCCGCATGATCGAGGTCAACCGCGAATACGCGCAGGCGCAAAAGCTTTTAGACAGCGAGGACGAGCGTATCCGCAAGATGGTCCGCGAATTGCCCTTATTGAGTTAGGGCTAAACATTATAAACCGCCGTAGAGCGCCCTAAGGCGCCATGGCACGATCAATGAGTAGAAAGGACGGGAACCATGAGATCTCTTAGTATTGCAGCCACAGGCATGTTGGCCCAGCAGCGCAACGTCGAAGTTGTTTCAAACAACCTAGCGAACATGAACACCACCGGGTTTATGCGCCGCCGCACCGAGTTTCACGACCTGTTGTATCAAAACCTTCGCCGCGTGGGTTCCACGTCGTCGGATTCCGGCACCGTGGTGCCATCGGGCGTGCAGCTGGGTCTGGGCGTGAAACTGGCTGCGGTCTACCGCATCCATCAGCAAGGCAACCTGAACCCTACCGACAACGCTTTCGATTTGGCTGTCCAGGGCCGAGGCTTCTTCCAGATCGAAATGCCCAACGGCGACACCGCCTATACCCGTGACGGTACGTTCCAACTCAACGCCGACGGCCAAATCGTCACCCACGACGGTTACGCCGTCCTCCCCAGTATCACCGTTCCCAATAACGCCGTCGATGTCGCCATCAACGGCTCGGGTGAAGTGCTGGTGAAGCTTGACGGCCAGGTGGCCTATTCCAACGTCGGCCAGATTCAGACCGCGATCTTCCCCAACGACGCCGGCCTGGAATCCGTCGGCTCGAACCTGTACCTGGAAACCCCCGCTTCGGGTAACGCCACCACCGGCACGCCGGGCGCGACCGGTTACGGCACCGTGTTGCAGGGTTTCTTGGAAACTTCAAACGTGAACGCGGTGGAGGAAATCTCGAACCTCATTTCCGCGCAGCGCGCTTATGAAATGAACTCCAAGGTCATTCAAACCTCTGACGAAATGATGGGTACGATTACCCAGATGAGGTAAGGAGGCTGTCATGAAACTGATTACTTACATCATCGCGGCCTTGATGCTTTTGTCCACCTCGGCGCTCGCCGCCGAGGCGGCACAAGAGCCTATCGGCGACATCAAGACATTCGTCACCTTGACGCCGGAAGTCACCGTAGACGAAGGCGTCGTGCGCTTAGGCGAGATCTTCCAGGGAGCCGGAAAATACGCAGACCGCGTCGTGGCTTACGCGCCTCAACCCGGTAACCGCGCCGTATTCGACGCCCGCTGGTTGATGCGCGTAGCAGCGGCATACAAACTCGCTTGGCGTCCCGGCTCCACCACGGATCGTGTGGTGATTGATCGTGCGAGTCAGGTCATCAACAAAAACGATATCGAAGAGCTATTGCAGCAACGTTATATCGAAGAAGGCGGAGAGCCGTCTTCCCGCACGATCGTATCGAACCGCGACCTTCGTTTGCATCTGCCAACCAATACAGCTAACGGTATCGTCCCGATGCTGAACGTCGAGCAAATGAACGTCGAAGCCGACACCGGGCGCTTCTCTGCCGTGGTGGCGTGGGGCAACGGTGCCGATGACCGTATGCGTCTTGCCGGCCGGGTCGAGCGCATGACCCAGGTGCCCGTATTATCCGAACGCGTCATGCGTGGCGAAATCATCGACGAGGCCAATATCGTCTGGCAATCCCTGCCGGAAACCCGCCTGCCGCGCACCGCCATCACGGATATGGACATGATCGTTGGCATGTCGGCGAAGCGTTCCTTAACGCCCGGCACCCCCATTGCCGCGACCGATGTCCGTCGCCCGCTCTTGGTCAACCGCGGAGAAACCGTGACCATGATGCTGACAACCCCCGCCATGCAGCTCACCGCCAAAGGGCGCGCCCTGCAAAATGGCAGCATCGGCGACGTCGTCCGCATTTCAAATCTGCAAACCAACACCGTGGTTGACGCCATTGTAACCGGGCCGGGACAGGCTCGTGTTGAAACCACCGTCAACTTGGCCATGCGTTAGAAAGGAAGGAGAACGACCATGAACCGGACAGTCTCCACCGTCAAAAAGATGACCCTGCTGGGTCTCGTCGCTGCGACACTCGGCGCATGCAACACGACCTCGCGGCTTTCCGAGATCGGTGACGGCCCCGAGCTCACGGAAATCACCAATCCTACCGCGATGCCCCAGTATCGCCCGGTAAGCTTGCCCATGCCTGAGCCCCGGGTGCAGCAGGAAAATCCCAATTCCCTGTGGCGTCAGGGCGCCAAGGCATTCTTCAAAGACCACCGCGCCAAAGAAGTTGGCGACATTCTCACCGTCAGCCTATCGCTCAACGACAAAGCGACCCTGGCCAACAAAACCGAACGCGCGCGCGACGACAGCGAAAGCGCCAACGTCACCGCCTTGCTCGGTTTCGAAAGCAAACTGGCTAAGAACAACCTGCCCGAAGGCTTCGATCCGACTGCGGCAGGCAGCTTTGGCAATACCCACTCGACCTCAGGCGATGGCTCCATTGGCCGCAGCGAGCAAATCAATTTAACGTTCGCCGCCGTGGTCACACAAATTTTGCCCAACGGATCGCTGGTGATCATGGGCCGCCAGGAACTGCTGGTGAATGCCGAAATGCGTGAATTGATGGTAACCGGCGTCATTCGCCCGGGTGATATCGAATCCACCAACACCATCACTCACGACCGAATTGCCGAGATGCGTGTGGCCTATGGTGGCCGCGGCACGCTCAGCAACCTCCAGCAGCCACGCTGGGGTACTCAGGTTTGGGATAGCTTGTTCCCCTTCTGAGTTTTCTATTGATCGTTCCCGTTCGGATGCGGCAGGTTCGCCCGCCAATTCCAAACACAAACTTGAGGCCGGAGCAAACACTCCGGCCTTTTTTTGCCTGCCCGTCGCCACCCAAAGGCGCGGAAAATAAAAAAGTGACGAAACGAAGCCAAATTATCTTTTGTTTTCAAAGAGCGGTATTTTTTCGTTCCGTAAAGCCAATGGTTTTTGCCGGATCGAATGAATAGGAAAATATACCATACAAAATCCTAAAAGTCAACGTTCTTCCTTAATTCGGTGAATTCGGTGACAGTTTACTTTTTAACCTTAGGCCCCCGTTTGGCGGGCTGCACGGTGCGTCCGAGTTTGCGCTCTACCTTTTCCAGCCAATCCTGCGCCCCGATGGGACGTCCGATCGTTTCCGCCTTTCTTAAAGCGGCGCTCATCTGCTCATCCTCGCCGCTTTTGAGCATCGCCGCGAAATCGGGCCAGCGCTCAAGGACGGGCGCTACGCGCACCAGTTTGTCATCCTCGCCCGACAGGTGCGCGCGCGCACTGGACCACAGCCAATCCGACGCGCACCGCACCAATTTGGCGCGCACCGGATTGAGCGACACATAACGCACGGCGTTGGCCAAATGCGCCTCGTCCATGGCGACGGAACCGAACCGCCCCTGCCACAGGTGCCCGGTCCAATGGTTGCGGGCATTGATGAAGCGGGTGTAGCGGCGGTGCGCATCGCTCAAGGTTGCGCGCAGGCCGTCTTCCGTTCTGGGAACCAAGATCAGGTGCGTGTGATTGGGCATCAGGCAATAGGCCCAAATCTCCGTCTGCGCCTCGGCGGCGGACTCGGCCAGCAGATTGATGTAATAACGGTAGTCGCCGGGACCGAAAAAAACCGACTCACGCCGATTGCCCCGCTGGGTGACGTGGTGGGGAATGCCGGGAATGACAATGCGCGCAATACGAGCCATGAGTGTTTATAAATATTATCGATGATTGTGTAAACGTATTAAGTAAACTGTCACCGTAATCTCTGTCACCGTAATCTCGCACCGTAATCTCGCGGCAAGTTTGAGTTCACTCATGTTTACTTCTCCGCCACCTTAGTTGAATATGCTGTTGTATGAAACTGAGACGTCCATAAGTTTTCCGTCTGGAAACCATCTCACCCCAAAGGTCTGCCCAGTTGACTCGACGCGCCTGATGTATCTCCCTATTCCATAAGTTGGAAAAATGGGATATTGCCCTTCCAAACTCCAAGATGCTGACATACCAATGCATGGCTGGTCTGCAATAGCGCCTTCATAGCCAAAATACTTTGCCTCGCTTGGCGACAATCGGCCAAATCGGCTTGAACCAGAGGGCTTAAGTTTCATGCGCCCCAGCCATTCCTCCACGAGTTCAGGCCCGCCCAAGTGTTCAAAAATCATAAACAGGCAAACCTTGGCGTCACCGTCATTGCGGATTTTATGCCAATCGATTGCATCGAGGTCTGGCTCGCCGTTCTTGATGGCGTCCGGCTTTAAGCATGAAGCCACATCGGGAAATTTCTGAATTGCCGCCCGGACATCATCGTCCAGCGCAATCGCCCCAAAACGAGGGTGATATTCAGGGAGGTAGTCATAGAACTGTTCAGGGCGGTATTCAGGGGGCTCTTCAATGTCACCGGCATGTACAGGTTCGGTCATAATGCTGAGTATTCCTAATAAGATCACCGTCAAAACAAACTTGCTCAATGTC
>JANLGW010000092.1 GCA_024653965.1 Rhodospirillales bacterium | reverse complement strand
GTGAGTTTCATGCCTTCCGGCCCCACCAGATCCATGAACGGGTCGTGCAGGGGCGGCACGGCGTCGTGAACGGCCTTGACCACCTGTTCGTATTGGTGCGGCCCGCTGACCGACAGCACGCCGGGCGCGACCTTGCGGATGGCGGCTTCGTCGATGCCTAAACATCCGGTGACGATCACCCGGCCGTTTTCCGCCATGGCTTCTTGGATGGCTTCCAGGCTTTCCTGGCGGGCGCTATCGATAAAACCGCAGGTGTTGACCAAAACCACGTCCGCACCTTCGTAACTGTCGGAAATCTCGTAGCCTTCCGCGCCCAGCTTGGTGAGGATGCGCTCGGAATCCACCAAGGCCTTGGGACAGCCCAGCGAAATGATGCCGATTTTGGGGGCGATGCGGGTGATTTGCTTGCTCATGCGGCCTTATATAATGTCTATTTTCTAAGAACGCCAATAATCCTTGATTACCGGGCGGGGGAGGCTACAAATACCCCCTCGCAGCCCTTTTTACCCCAGCGGACGACTTTCATGGCCGACGATAAAGACAAAATCTTCAAACCGCGCCCCGTTTCGGGCTTTTTAGAATGGCTGCCGGAGGTCCGTCTGGTTGAACAGCGCTGGCTGAAATCCATTCAAGACGCGTTTGAAAGTTATGGTTTCAGTTCCATCGAAACGCCCAGTGTCGAAGAAATCGAAGTGCTGGTCGCCAAGGGCGGCGACGCGGATAAAGAAATCTACGCGCTGCGCCGTTTGGCCGCCGAACCGGGCGAAGACGAAGGCGGGCGCTTGGCGCTGCACTATGACCTGACCGTGCCGATGGCGCGTTACGTCGCCCAACATTTCGGCGATCTGGTGTTTCCCTTCAAACGTTATCAGATGCAGCGCTGCTGGCGCGGTGAGCGCCCGCAGGAAGGCCGCCTGCGCGAATTTTACCAGTGCGACATCGACGTGGTGGATATGGGCGAGGTGTCGTTGCACTTCGACGCCGAAATCCCCGCCATGGCGCTGGATGTGCTGTCCCGTCTGCCCATCGGTCCGGTGCGTTTGCACATCAACAACCGTAAAATCCTGCAGGGCTTTTATCAGGGCTTGCGTATTGCCGACGTGGTGGGCGCGATCCGCATTGCCGACAAACTCGATAAAATCGGCGTGGACGGCGTGATCGACGGCATGGTCGGCGAGTTGGATATTCCGCCCGTGGTCGCACGTAAATGTGTCGAGCTGGCGGGCATCAAAACCGACGACGCCAGTTTTGCCGAAAAAGTCCGCGCCTTCGGCATCGACAACGAACTGCTTGAAGCGGGGCTGGAAGAACTGAGCTTCGTGATGATGGAGCTTGCCCATTTGCCCCGGGGCACGGTGGTCGCCGATATGTCCATCGCGCGTGGGTTCGATTATTACACCGGCACCGTTTACGAAGGAAAATTGGTGGATTACCCCGATTTCCCGACCGTGTGCGCGGGCGGGCGGTACGACAATTTGGTGGGTGCTTATTCCCGCCAGAAGCTGCCGGGTGTCGGCATCTCCATCGGTTTTTCGCGCATCTTCTCCAAGCTGGTGAAAGAAGGCCAAGTTCAAATCGGCCCGATGTGCCCGACCGAGGTGATGGTGGCGTGCCTGCCCGGTTCGTCGCGCGCCGATGTGGCGGTGTGCGCGCGCACGCTTCGCGAACGCGGGTTTAAGGTCGAAATGTATCACGAAGAAAAATCGCTCAAAGCGCAGATGAAATACGCATCGCGCAAGGGCATCCCTTATGTGTGGTTCCCCGCCAACGCCGAGCAAATTGCGCATGAGGTCAAAAACATGACCACCGGCGAGCAGGCCCCGGCGGAGTTGGAAAGCTGGAAGCCCGCTGCGGTTTGATGTTCAACTCGTCATGCGCGCCACCGGGTTCGGCTTTGGCCTGCCCGGCGGTAAACTTCACGACCCGATGGTCCACCACAGAGCACACAGAGTTCACAGAGAAAAATTTAAACTCGGTGTCCTCTGTGATCTCTGTGGTTTAATCGCTTTCGTCGTCGTTTTTTTAGGCATTATTCCGGCGTACGCGAGAATCCAGGGGCTTCTTTTGGTCCTCATTTCCCCCTTTTTTCACCCGTCCGCCCCTAAAAGGCGCAGCCGTAAAAAAAAGTGACGAAACGAAACCACTTTTATCTTTTATTTTCAAAGAACTAACTTTTTAAACCGTACAAAGACAGTGGCATTTTTGCCATCTAAAACCCCTGTTTTTTGCACAAAATCGACGATATTTGACAACCGCGAAACACCACCAGACCCTTAACAGAACCCCGTTCAAGGGAATAGGAAAATATACCAAAATTTGCCCCAAAAAGCAAGCGTCCTGTGCGCGCGGGAAGCCAGAGGGCATTGCGTATGTGTGCTTGCCCGCCAACGCCGAACAAATCGCGCATGAGGTCAAAGACATGGCCACCGGCGAGCAGGCCCCGGCAGAGGTGGAAAGCTGGAAACCTGCCTCTTAACCAGAGGTTGCAAAGCGTTGCATCTTGCCCTCTAATTCTTTCTCAACGGACGGGGGGGGCGGAGAGCATGGCGACGGATAATGGGTGGCTCGTATGGTCACCTCTTCCCTATAGCGTGCTGCCAAGCCATTTGCGGGTAGATTTTGATGCGCTTCCGGTCGAAATCGATTTGCAGCCCGGTTTTCTTAAGAAAAGCGGGACTGGAATTCTTTTGCTATTCACGGCGTCGGTCACGCTGCTCTGCCTCTTGGTCAGCCTCGTCAAGCCGCTGCTCGGCCTTCCCCTAGCGGCGTTCACGGGAGTTATCGCCTATATGCTTGGGCAGCGTCTCAAACGAAGTTGGATGTATTCAAGGACCATCATCGTCACGACGGAGAATGTAAAAGTTCGCCGGGGGGCGAAGGTCGATATCGTGCCCTACGACGAATACATAGCCATTCGCAAAACCAACGTTTTGGTGCGAGAGGGAAAGTCCGCTATTCTCTGCACCGTGCTGGAACTGGTGCATCCCCAACCTCGTTTGTGCGTGCCCATCTGCGTCGCCTTCAACGTCGAAAACGTTGAACCGCTTTTGCATGACTATGTGCAAAGATTTGGGCTGCCCGTTTGGCGGCAGGCCAAGAATAGATACATTGTGCGTCAGCCGAATGAGTTCGGGCAGCGTTTCGCGGATCGGGTATTTTCCGGCGAGGTCGTTGCCCCGTCGCTTCTGCCGCCGCCACCCGCAGGAATCGAATTTCAATCCCATGTGGATGAAAGTGGGCAGGAAATCGTGCGTATTCCAATCCGCCAAACGTTGACATCGTACATTGCCTATCGGTCGTTTTTCATCGTTGTGTTGCTCGGATTTTGCGGATGGGTTGCATCCTTTTCCGGTACCATTTACGGAGGGATGATTGCCTTCGTTGTCGCCATTCCCTTTTGGATCATTGGGGCCGTCTCCGTATTTCGCAAACACGAAGAATTGGAATTGAAAGATGGCGTATTGACGGCCCGAGGCAATCAACTCAGCAACATTGTGAGCGACGTCAAGGAATGGAGCGCGCCCCTGTCCAGTATCGCCGAATTGTTCCTGGACGCGCAGCCGAATACCGGTCTAACGGTCATCAGCGACAAAAGATCACATTCCTTTGGCAGCCTCGCCAGCAAGGCAGGACGTCAGTGGTTATATGATTATCTGGTGCATTACATCCGGGAGCGTTATGTGCCGGAAGCGGTTCAGGCGGTTGCCGCCGCCAAATCCCCCTCGCTCGGCGCGAACCAGTAGTTTCAGGAATCGCTATGGTAATCCCGTTTTGCTTCATCGTAGCGCTCTTCGCGATGACAGCTCGCGCATTTCGTTATGCATGGGTCTTCATCCTTCACTCTTGTCCTTGTCCGACAAAATATCTCGGACACCGAACAGGAAATCGACCCGTTCCTCCATGTAGGGCTTGACGACGAAATAGTTGATGAGCGGTGATGCCAGGATTGTCAGTAAGGTTGCATCGACAATAGCTGTAACCAATGAAGAGCCTATGGGGGGGGCAAAGCTAAATCCGATCATGATTAGGCATTCCACGAAGAAGATGATGGCGGCTATACGTAACAGAAATGTGAATCTAGTCATTTTGAGAACTCCATCATCTCGTCCGCTGTGTAAATACTTTTAGGGGCGGTAAGTTTTATGCTCTTCTTGAAGCTGCCATACAGGCATGGCTGATAACGGAAACGGGAATTACCAATTGCAATCCCTTTTCATTGATGTTTTCACACAGTTGGTTGTAGATATCCATCACAAGGTCGGGGATGTTGATGGCGTTACCTTTGGGAAGTTTTGAGAACAGTTGCCCCATTCTTACGATTAGTTCTTCGGCGTCTTCCCTTAGCGTATCATCTGAACGGTCGGTTAATGCAATTTCTTCGATCTTGGCTACGACCGAAAGAACAAAACTCATGCGCCAGCATTCTACCCGTGACTCAGCTCCCTTGTTGGCAAGAACGAGAAGATCGTCACGGGAAAGAACTTTAATAAGTTCGTCAGAACTTTCCGAGGTCCCGATTGCATTAAAAAGTTTTAGGATGAACGTATGAAGAATATATCCGTTGCACTTTGTTCCCTTAGGGCAAAATGTACAAAGTTGCATAGTGTTTGCCCAAGTGTCACAACTGGGTCTAGCGCGCCGAAGGAGTGTATTACAATAATATTACACATGTAAACGCGGAAAGAATGTTTTTGGCGTGTTTGGTGTGTGCTTTTCATCCTAGCGCCTTTTCCAAATCCCCCTCGCTCGGTGCGAACCAATAACTTCCGGTGACGGCCTGGGAAAAGTCCATCAGGTGGTCGGTGATCCCGTCGCCCGTTAACCCGTACATGGAATTGAGCACCACCTCGAAGCGCGATTGTGCGCACGCGAACGCCAGAAAATACAGCCCGTGTTCGCCCGCCGTGCCGTAGGGCATGGAGCGGCGATACATCTTTTGCCCTACACCGTCGATCTTCAAATCGGTGCGGCTGACGTGGCTGTCGGCGGGCTGGGCGTCGCCTGCCAATTCGATGCTGTCGGCTTTGGTGCGGCCAATCACCCGTTCCTGCGCGGCTTCGGATAGGGCGTTGAAGGCATCGAGATTGTGGATGTAACGCTGGCTCAACACAAACGCGCCGCCCGCGCCCGCCTCACCATCGGGCACCAGCGCCGCCACTTTGCGCGCCGCAACGTCTTTCGGGTTGGCGCTGCCGTCGATGAAGCCGGTCATGTCGCGGCTGTCGCGATAGGTGAAGCCGGGCAGGTCAAGCTCACGCACCGCCACGCCCTGCAAGGCGTGATCCACCGCTTTGGCGGCGTCGAATACGGCATCCCGCGCCGGGCCGTGCAGCCACACCAACACATCGCGCTGGCTCGCCGGGGCGTGCGCTTTTGGCCCGGTGATGGGCTGAAAATCGGTGAGGCCGAGGGGCATGTGGTTGCGCGCCAAGCGCGCCCATAAACCCGGCCCCACCGCCAGCACCTGCGCAATGCCTGCGGGCACATCTGCGCGGGCACGGGCCAGGGCGGATTTGACGTCGGCCATGGGCGCATCGGCTTTGAGCGTGTATTCCAAAACGTGCTGGGCGCGGTTGCCTTCGATGAAGATTCCAGCCTGCGGGGTGGCCTGGGGGGTGTTTTGCGGCGTGGTCATGGCGGCTGTCGTTTCCTGAGTTGTGGCCAGGGGCGGTTCGCAGGGCAGTTTAGCATGCTCGGCGGGGCGCGCGGAACCGCCTTCGCCCTACACGGTATCGGTCCATCGTCGTATTTATATCAATAACCAGTTGTAGGACTTGGCTTTTCGGTTGTCGAAAAAATGCACGACTTTCAGGGTGGTTGCCCTTATTATGGGATCATTCAGGAGATGGTTTGGGGGGTAATTTGATGAATGCCAAAAGAAGTGTGCCGCCGGGCGGCAAACCTCGTAAAACGAAGGACGGTCCGACGCTCATCGACGCCCACGTCGGGGGACGCATCCGCACCCGTCGCGCCCTGTTGGGCATGAGCCAAAAGGATTTGGGCGCGAAGGTCGGTCTGACGTTCCAGCAAATTCAAAAATATGAACGCGGCGCCAACCGGGTCGGTTCGGGCCGCTTATACGAATTCAGCAAAATCCTCGGCGTGCCGATCGCTTATTTCTTCGACGAAATGCCGACCGAATTGCAGTCCATTGCCGAAAAGGGCAGCAAAAAGGGCAAGGCCATTCCTTCCGGCGCGCCCGATGCCGAAATCATGGATCGCCGCGATACCCTGGAACTGGTGCGCACCTTCCACGGCATCAGCGATACCTTGGTGCGTCAGCGCTTCTTGGAATTGATGCGCGAAGCCGCGCGGGTCTGCCCGGCCAAATAGTTTTTGGCTTCGGCATCACTCCGGGCAATAATTGGGCAACAACAAAGCCGTTTCGCCGTTGCGGGACGGCTTTTTGCTGCTTACCCTGATTTGAGGTTATAGTGCGCAAAGCGAAGGCACCAAGGAGACCTTATGACCAACGACTTGAAAATCGCGCGCAGCGTTAAGGCGAAAGACATTGGCGAGATTGCGGCCAAGCTGGGCATTCCCGCCGACGCGTTGGTGCGTTACGGCGACGACAAGGCCAAGGTCGTGTTGCCGTGGATCGCGGCGCAACCCACCCGCCCCGACGCCAAGCTGGTGCTGGTCACCGCCATTTCGCCGACGCCTGCGGGCGAGGGCAAGACCACCACCACGGTGGGCTTGGGCGACGGTCTGGCGCGGATCGGCAAAAGAACCGCGATCTGTCTGCGCGAACCGAGCCTGGGCCCGTGTTTCGGCATGAAGGGTGGGGCGGCGGGCGGCGGCCGCGCCCAGGTCATTCCGATGGAAGACATCAACCTGCATTTCACCGGCGATTTTCACGCCATCGCGGCGGCCAACAATCTGCTCGCGGCGCTGATCGACAACGCGGTCTATTGGCGCAAGGACTTGGGCCTGGACAACCGGCGCATCAGCTGGCGTCGCGCGGTGGATATGAACGACCGTTCGTTGCGCGAAATCGTTACCAGCCTAGGCGGCGGCGTATCCAACGGCGCGCCGCGCGAAGGCGGCTTTGATATTACGGCGGCTTCCGAGGTGATGGCCATTTTGTGCCTCGCCACCGATTTGGCCGATTTGCAGCGCCGCTTGGGCAACATCATCATCGGCCAGGATATGGAGCAGCGCCGCTTCGTGCGTGCATCCGAGATCAAGGCCGAAGGCGCGATGACCGCATTGTTGAAAGATGCGCTCAAGCCCAATTTGGTGCAGACCTTGGAAGGCACCCCGGCGTTTGTCCACGGCGGGCCGTTCGCCAACATCGCGCACGGCTGCAATTCCCTGATGGCGACCAAAACGGCTTTGAAGTGCGCCGACTATGTGGTGACCGAGGCGGGCTTCGGCGCGGACCTGGGCGCTGAAAAATTCTTCGACATCAAATGCCGCAAGGGTGCTTTGGCGCCCAACGCGGTGGTGCTGGTGGCGACGCTGCGCGCCTTGAAAATGCACGGCGGCGCGGTCAAGGGCGAGTACGAACGCAGCAACCAAGCGGCGCTCGCCAAGGGCTTTGAAAATCTTGCGCGCCATGTGGAAAATCTTCGTCATTTCGGCGTGCCGGTGGTGGTCGCCATCAACCAGTTCGCCAGCGATGATGAGGCGGAACTCGATTTGGTGCGCCAGTACTGCGCCGAGCTGGATGTCGGCGCGATTGCCTGCACCCATCATCGCGACGGCAGCGCAGGCAGTGAAGAACTGGCCCGCGCGGTGGTGGATTTGGTGGAAAACCATCCACTCGATTTTCATACCCTTTATCCCGACGCCATGCCGCTGTGGGACAAGGTGCGCACCGTGGCGCGCACGCTTTATGGCGCGCAGGGCGTGATCGCGGATAAAAAAATCCGCGCCAAGTTCACCATGTTCCAAGACGCCGGGTTTGGCGAGCTGCCGGTATGCATCGCCAAGACGCAATACAGCTTTTCCACCGATCCCGATCTGCTGGGCGCGCCTTCCAATCACGTGATGCCGGTGCGCGACGTGCGCCTGTCGGCGGGGGCGGAGTTTGTGGTGGTGATCTGCGGCGACATCATGACCATGCCGGGGCTGCCCAAAACCCCATCGGCGGAGGGCATCCGCGTGAACGAACAGGGCGAGATCGAGGGGTTGTTTTAGGCGGCTTTCTTTTTGGTGCTGAGTGCGTGGCATCACAGCATCTTTGTTGTCGCTGGTTTAGGGTGAGGGTATGCAATCGATCCATCAGAATCGATCAACCCGATGAGGCCGTGCCATGCAAAGCTTGATCTTGAATGTTTTTCCGGCGCAATTGAAAAGATCCGAGACCGTCAAAACCCAATTCGTGATTTCTCTTGGCTTCGTCACGCCGCAACGGCTGATCGTGCTCGGCATCGTCGCCAACGCCTTGTTTTGGAGCGGCTTGCTGCTCCCCTTCAATAGCCTGGTTAGTCCTGAAATCGGTTACTTCCATGTTTTTGTGGCGATGTTGGGCGTGGGGCTGGCGCTGGGTGGTGCGGTGGCGGTGATGATGATGGTCGTGTACCGCGTGACGGTGCGGCTGTTTTCGCCCGAACTGATCGCCGCCGTGATGCATTTCACTGTGGTGATCGCGTTTGTCACCCTGTCCCTTTCTGCCGCTGTATAGCGCTTTTCGTTATCATCAGAACACGAGCACTTTGTCCGCTGCTGCTGTTTCCTCTGCCAGTTTGGCCATCGTGCTGCGGTTCGTCCCGTCAACTAAATCTTCGTCGAGCAGTCCGCGTGCATCCATACATGTGCCGCACAAAAGCACACTGCCTCCCCCGTTTAAGATGCGTTTAAGCATCAACTCGATATTGTAAAAACCCTCCGGCGTCTTTTGTCCCCTGCGCGCCGCCATCACTGCGTCAGCCATAAGAAAGATGGTGGTTTGATTATCGGGTTTTCCCTTCGCCAGGGCATGAGCAAGACGTAGAGCGTTGTAACAGCGCTCGCTACCGTAGGGCGGGTCGTTAACGATGAACAATACGCGCATGAGACACCATGTTAGGGTTCGTGTCTATTGGTCGATACGAGATTTATCTTATAGACAAATTATCAATTGAACGCTTGAATATTGTACTGCCGGGCAGATTCCGTCAAGAGGCGGTTAGGTACCAGAATTTTTCGACGGGCTCTACAAGGAAGGTCGTTTATTATGCAAGTATTGCGTATTTCCACGTTTGGTTCTCAAGGGTGGCTGTTTGTTGTTCATAGGACGTTGGGGGAGGTCGTGTGATGTCTACTTCGCCAATCATTACTGTCGTAACAAAAGAAACTCCGGGTGGGCGTTGTCAACTTTATCTTTCTTATGCCGCCGCGCTCGCTACCGCCTTGATGGCGGAGGTGAAATCTATTGTGGGTCCAGAAGCCCCAGCGTTATTCGTGAACGGGAGCGCGGTTGTTCCTGAAGATGGGGTGATATTAACAGCAGATGAAATTCATGTTGCTTTGATGGAGACAGGATTTCAGTTGCCGCAAAATATTTTCGAAATTCTTGAGGGTGTTGAAGAAGAATTCATGACGGGATTGGCATGATGAGCTTACCTTTGAGCGCCAACCTCCATCCCGTGAAGGGGCTTTTGAGCATTCAATAGACGAATATCTTATCCGTTTCTTTGACCATCCCGACCAAATCGTCGAGTGTTCCCAACCAAATATCCATGAGCAGTTCGTCTCCGCTAAATCCGCGGGCCTCCATACATGACGAACAAGCGAGAACGTGTCCCCGGTTGGCGATAATTTCCTTGAGGATTTGTCCGGGGGCTTGCCCGTTGATGCTCGGAGATTGCCATTCCTTGGCATATGTCACGGAATCCCCCATTAGGAATACACTGACATCATTTCTGACCGCATTAAGACAGAATGTCTGCGCTAGGCGCAACGCATTGCGGCCACGTTCGCTTGCGTACGGGACGTCGTTCAAAATGAAGAGGAACTTCATTGTTATCGCCACCAACGATCCACTTTTCTGTTCTCAGCCTTGGAGATCGCGTTTGCGCAGTTCATATTCCACGCTATCGATTTCACCTCGTGCGAAGCGTTCGTCGAGGGTGTCAAGCGCGCTCTTGCGCGGGGCGTCGCTTCGTGAAAGCGACATTAACCAACGCACCAGCGCGATGATGCCTGCGATGATCAGTCCCCACCACAGGATCATGAAGATTCCGCCAAAACCTGGGCCGAACCAGCCCATGCCACCATATTCACCCATCATGATGTTTCTCCTATTGCCTTTACCAGCCGCCGAATTCTTTGAACACGATGTACGTCGCCACTAAAACGAGGAATACGGCAAAACCTTTTTTCAGCAAGGCGGCGGGAATATACGTCGAGATGGATCCGCCGACGATGCCGCTGACCACCGCCACGGCGGTGAAGCCGCCCATGAGGGTGTAATCGATTTCAACGGCTCCGGCGTATCCGGCAAGACCCGCGAAGGATTTGGCGGTGACGATGGCCAAGGACGTGCCCACGGCCTCTTTCATGCCCAGCCCGGAAAGCAGCACCAAGGCGGGTATGATCAAAAATCCGCCGCCCACGCCGACCATGCCCGTCAGCACGCCGACGACGATGCCATGCATGGCGATATGGCCCATGGCGATGTGACCGAGACGCGCCGAGACCAGGGGGGCTTCTAGGACGGCCACGCCGCCACCCACAATGCCCGGAATGGAACTTTCGGGGGCGATAGCTTTGGGTTTCAGCATGCGGTAGGCGGCCACGTACATGATCGCCGCGAACATGCCCAGTTGCAGCAATTCCGGCATGATGACGCCGACTTTCGCGCCGGCGAAGGTTCCGCCCGCGCCGAATACGCTGAACACCAGCGCCACGGGCAGGTTCACATTGCCCTTGCGCCAGTGCTGGAGGGTGGCGATGGATGCGGTGATGCCGACGATGCCCAAACTCATGGCGATCGCGGGTTTAGGCGCGACGTCGAGCAGGTACATCAATGCCGGCATGGTGATAATCGACCCGCCGCTGCCGAGAATACCGAGCAACAGCCCCGTGAATACGCCCGCTAAGATCAAGAGAATGGACATGTCGTTTACTCCTGTTTGATCGGAGTTGCGCCCTCGGTGGGATAACCGTTGCCCGACCAGCCGGTCATGCCGTCATCGACGAGTAGGATGTTGGCGAACCCTTCGGCCCTGAGCCGTTCCGCCGCCTGGCCCGATTTCTTGTTGGTGCGGCAGATGACAGCGATGGGGAGGTCGCGCCGAGTTTCCAATTCGGAAAGTCGGTCTTGTATTTCTTCCAGCGGGATGTGCTTGGCGCCGGGGATATGCCCGTTTGCGCCCGCGTAATCGGCTAGCGGACGGACGTCGAGCACCAAGATGTCATCGCCGCCGTCGAGACGGTGTTTGAGAATTTGCGTGGTGAGGCGATCTTTCGCGCCGCGTATTTTTTTGATCAGGCGCGGCAGAAACATCACCACGGCCAACAGCCCCAGCGCGATCAGGCCGTTGCGGATGGCGGTTTCGCTGCCCGCCGCCGCTTCTCGTCCGGCGTACCCCAGGTAGGTGTAAGCCAATGCGCCCGGGATCATGCACACGGCGGTGGCGATGGCATAATGAGCCAACGGAATGCGCGTCAGGCCGAGCGCGTAATTGAGCAGATTGAACGGAAACAACGGCACCAAGCGGGTGAAGGCGACGAAGCGCCAGCCTTCGTCCTCGACGCCGCGCATGATGCGTTCAAGTTTCGGCCCGGTCTTGGCGCGGACCCAGCCGGACGCCACATAACGCGCCGCTAGAAACGCCAGCACCGCGCCGATGGTTGCCCCGGTCAGATTATAAAGCGTGCCCAGCACCGGGCCGAACATCGCCCCGCCCGCCAAGGCGAACACCATGCCGGGGAGGGATCCGACCGTGGCCAAGGCGAACAGGGCGATGAACACGATTGGAGCCCACGCGCCGAAACCGTCCAGCTTTGCCGACAGCGTTTCGACATCGAGCGCGTCGCGATATTGGGCGGCGAAGGCGATGCCTGCGGCCAGAGCGAGCAAGACGCCCGCGCGGATTAAAATAGAACGGTTGATCGTCATGCGTGCGGCTCTCCGCTACGGTTGATGGCGTAATCGCCGGGCGTGCCTAAAAACGGTTGGATCAGCATGCGGTCGAGGCGCAAATCGCGGCCCTCGCGGAATTGTTCGATGCCGATGGTCATGCCTTCGTGGCCACCTTGCGGCTGGGCGGTGTAGGTGCCGAACAGGCGATCCCACCACGGCAGATTGAAGCCGAAGTTGGAATTGGTCTCTTGCGGGATGACGGAGTGATGAACGCGGTGCATATCCGGCGTCACCACGATCCAGCGCAGAATGTGGTCCAATCCCGCCGGAATGCGCACGTTGCCGTGGTTGAACATGGCGGTGGCGTTGAGGATCACTTCGAAGATCAGCACCGCCAGCGCCGGAGCACCCAGCGCGCTCACCACCATCAGCTTCAGCCCCATGGAAATGACGATCTCGATGGGATGAAAGCGCGCGCCGGTGGTGACATCGTAATCCAGGTCGGCGTGGTGCATGCGGTGCAGCCGCCATAACGCGGGCACGGCGTGGACTAAGACGTGTTGCAGATAGATGGCGAAGTCCATGATGACCACCGCCAGGACCACCGCCAGCCATTCCGGCACGGCGAAAACATTGAACAGCCCCCAGCCATTGGTTTCGGCGGCGAGCGCCATGCCGATCGCGGCGGTGGGGAACAGTACGCGCAACACCACCGTATTGAAGGCCACGATGCCGAGATTGTTGGGCCAGCGGGTGAGGCGTGAAAACGTGCGTTTGCGCCGGGGTGCGGCGATTTCCCACAACGCCATGACGGTAAAGATGCCTAAAAAGGCGCTCAACCGGATGACCGGCTCATAGGCTTGAATTGATTCCCACATTGACCCTCTCCCATAATTATAATATTCAAATGATTATTTGAATATTACACGGGTCGTCGATTTTGTCAAGTTTGGAAATTTTTCTGTTCGATTTCATTTCAGCGTCGTCCCGCACAGCCTGTCGCGGAAACCTTGAAAAAACACGCCATTGCGGTTATTCTGAACCCTATAGTCAAACAAACGTTTGAACTTTGATGTAGGTACTCCTCGCATGTCGACACAATCTCCCAAGCGGTCTTTGTTTGAGCATCTCGCCGGCGTGGCGAAAGCCATAAGCCATCCCGTGCGCCTGGAATTGATGGAGCATCTGGGGCAGGGGGAGCGGAGCGTCGAGGTTCTTGCGGAACTGGTGGGGCAGAGCATGGCCAACACCTCTCACCATCTATTGCTGTTGCGTCGGGCCGGATTGGCGGAAGCCCGGAAAGACGGCGTGCATGTGCTGTATCGTTTGTCTGGGGATGACGTGGTCGATCTGTTGGGCAACCTTCGTGTCACCGCCGAGCGTCACAATGCCGAAGTCGAACGAGTTTTATCCGGTTATTTTCGCAGCCGCGACGATATGGAGGCGTTGTCGCGCAAGGAGCTGCTGCGTCGCGCCAAGGACGGTTTGGTGACGGTGCTGGATGTGCGTCCGGCGAATGAATTTGCGGTGGGGCACTTACCCGGCGCGATCAACATTCCCCTTTCGGACCTCGGCAAACGGTTGAAGGATTTGCCTAAAGAACATGAGGTCATCGCTTATTGCCGCGGGGCTTATTGTGTTCTGTCCTTTGAGGCGGTCGCGCATTTGCGCAAAAAAGGGTATAAAGCGCGCCGCCTGGAAGAGGGCTATCCAGAATGGAAAGCGGCGGGGTTGCCGGTCGAGGACGCGCCCGCGTGAGCGCCCGGGTCGGCGCTCCGGTGGACATTGATCCGTCATCCTATGAGCGCTGGCGACAGACGGACTTAGGCGCGATTACCGAGAGGTTGGAACACGATCTCATCATCGACATGCTGCCGTCCCTTGAGGGCAAGAGGGTTCTCGATGTCGGCTGCGGCGACGGCGCGTTGACGGAAAAACTCTCGCATTTGGGTGCGGTTGCGGTGGGTGTAGACACCAGTTCCGCCATGATTGCCGCCGCTCAGACACGAAAAAAAGGAACCTTTCACGTCATTGATGCGATGGCGTTGCCGTTTCCCGATGGCGCGTTCGATGTCGTTACCGCCGTGACGGTTTTGTGCGTCTGCGGTGAACCCGATAAAATGATTAAAGAAATGGCCCGCGTTCTTCGCCCAGGCGGGCGATTGCTGATCGGTGAATTGGGGCGGTGGAGTCTGTGGGCGTTGTTACGGCGCATACGCGCCCTTTTGGGCAATCGTTTATGGCGGCAGTCTCGTTTTTTCACTCAATCGCAACTGACGGCGTTGGTTTTGGATGCCGGGCTTCAGGCGCAGGTATTTCGCGGCGCAGTTTACTATCCGCCCATCGGCATGGCGGCGCGGCTGTTGGTCGGGGCGGACCCGGCGCTGTCTCGCGCGCTCGGCGGGGCCGGGGCGGCCTTTATCGTTTTAAGTGCGGACAAAAATGCATATTAGCGGCTGGCCAATCTTAGCGGCTGGATAGACTGGTTTTGAAAATCTTGGTCATGGTGATGGCTAAGTGATCTTCGACCACCACCACTTCGCCCTTGGCGATTAAGTTGCCGTTGGCTTTGACTTCGATGTCCTCGCCCACGGTGCGGTCCAGTTGAACCACGGCACCACGGCCCATCTTCAAGAGCTGGCTGACCTTCATGTTGGCCGTGCCGAGCACCGCCGTGACCTCGAGGGGCACATCCAATAGGGCTTTGTGTTCTTCGCCGTCGTCTGCCATGACCTGAGGTTCCATTCTGCGAATCGTTGAAATCACGCACAGTATACGCGCTCCAGCCTTAAACAGCCATGAATCCCGGCGTCTGCTTAGGATGGGGCCGGATGAGGCTGGTTTCTGGCGGTTTTGGAGCGATTAGAGCTTGATTAGAGCTTGTTGAGCAGGTTCACGCGCATCGGCTGGTCAAACACAAAACCGTTACCGTCGGGCACGCCTAGGCGGTCGAAGGCGGCTTTTAACGCTGATTCTTGTGCGGCGAAATCATCGGCGCGGTGCGGGTTGATGCGCAGCATGCGCTCTTTGAACGCCTCGAAATCCCGATGATGGGCAGGGTGCAGATAGGTGAATTCATCGCTTAAGGAAAAGCCCAAGCCTTCGGCAGCCTGAATGGCGGCATAGGCATTGGCGCGCTCGGTTGTTTCGTCATGCACCGGTTGCATCAGTTCAAAGTGCGCGCCTTCGGCCACCGGTTCGCAGATGTAAACCTGACCGCCGACTTTAAGCACCCGCGCGGCCTCGGCCAAAGCCCTGGGCATATTGTCCATCTCGACATGGTGGAGCGAATTAAAAAACACCACCAAATCGATGGAGCCATCGGCGAACGGCAACGCCTCGGCGTGGCCCGTGTGATAAATCTCGTTGCCCACGGGGGCATGGGCGTGGGCGATTTCTAATTGCACCAGATTGCATTCGACGCCGAACACCTTGGCGCCGTGGCGCGTCATCAGACGCACCAGATTGCCTTCGCCGCAGCCGACGTCGACAACTTTCTTGCCGGCGAGATCGACGGTCGCGGTGAGCACTTCGCTATTGGTGCGGTGGGGAGCAGGTTGGGTCATGTTATCAGGGCCGTATGCTGTTGAAGCTTATGATTTTGGGGGGAGGAACGGTCGCGTCATGCAATAAAAGGATGCAGGAAGATATAGTGCGCCAGCGCCCGCATGGCAACGCCCCCTTGTATGACGAGCGCTTGAGCAGGGCAAGCGTGAAATGAAATTATTGCCCGATCACCTGGGATAGAGAGCCGGGCCGGGGCATAGGCCGGGGCATCGGCTGGGCCGTAGGCCTGGGGAAGCGGGTGTCCTGACGCCAGGCCATCAACTGCGTTTGGCGCTTTTGCGCGAAAGAATCCCCGGAGGCGCGGTTCAGATTCGCGCCGGGTTTTAGGGCGTTGAGGCGGTTGGCGATGGTCTGGCCGGTGATGGTCATGCTGCCGCCCGTGGCCCGTGCGCGGAAGGATTCGTTGAACCGTTTGGTGAGGCTGGCGTCGGGCCGCGGCAGCGTGGTGGCCGCCAGCTGCATGGCGGTGCCGGTGGTCGCGGTGACGGCGTTGGTGACGCTGGTCTTGGCGCGGGGTTTGGCGGAAACAACGGTGGTGGAGGTGGAGGCTGCCGTGGCCACCTGAGTGGATTTCTGCGTGGGTTTTTGGGTGTCTTTCCACAACTTGGCGACTTTTTCGCGGTAGTTTTTGTTGCGTTCGGCGGTGGTGGAATGGTAATCGCCCGCCGCTTGCAGCCAGGATTTTGACACGCCGAACCGTTCACGCAGGAAATTCGCCGCATATTGCGCGTTGGCGTGGGGGTTGAAGGCATCTTCGATGCTGGTGAAGGCATCGGGGTGGTATTTTAAGTTGATCTGCATGCAGCCGACATCGATGTTTTCCACACCTTCGGCCTGCAAGGATTCAACAAAAGCGACGGCATCCATGCGGTTGGGTAAAAAATACCCTTTGCCGCCGGTCGTTACCGTCCATGGCCAGGCAAGAATTTCCCGGTTCTGGGCATCCCAACGGCCCGATTCCGCGTGGGAAATGGCCTTTAACAGGCCTGCGGGAATGCTGTGGCGGCGTTCTTGTTGGCTAATGGCCTGGGCGCAGGTGTTGGCTTCTTTAGCCATATTTTCCGTAATGTTTTCAGTATCTTGATAAGGGTTGGCCAGGGCGTTTTGCGCCCAGATTAAGGTCAGCCCCAAGGTCACACCGGCGAGCAGGGGGCGGATATGGCGCTTGAGGGCGCGAAGGGTTGTTTGCTGTTTCATGCCCCGCATCTTGCAATGGGCATGCCAAAGGGAAGCTGGCTAAGCCTTAGGGGCGTTTTTCGGGCAGGGTCGTATCACCATCGCCCAGCGCGCGCTGCATGAGGATGGTATCGACCCACGTGCCGAACTTAAAGCCGGTGGCTTTCAATTGTCCGGCGACGGTGAAGCCCAAGCGTTTGTGCAGGTTGATCGACGCCAAGTTGCCCGCGCCGCCGATCACCGCGATCATTTGGCGAAAGCCCAGTCGTGTGCAGCGTTCGATCAGTTCCGTGAGCAGTTGGGTGCCGATGCCGTTGCCGGTGGCGGCGGGCTCGACATAAATGGAATCTTCCACCGTGTAGCGATAGGCCGAGCGGGGGCGGAACCTATTGGCATAAGCGAAGCCCTGCACCTTGCCGTTCAATTCGGCGACGATGTGGGGCATGCCGATGTCGAGCACCGATTGGCGACGGGTGGCGAGTTCGTTGACGTCCGGCGCGATTTCTTCAAAGCTTGAAGTGCCGCGTTCCACGTGGTGGGCATAGATGCGCTGAATGTCCGCCAAATCTTCGGGCCTGGAATCGCGCAAGGTGATGACGGCGTGCTGCTGTTTCATGGCCTCGCCCACCCTTTCAATACGGTTAGGTCGATGGCGCAAATGGCCTCGATCATGGTGGTCAGGTTTTCGGCCAGTGTGGAAAAACCGGAATTGCGGGTGATGGTCTGTTCATCCATGTACAGTGCGCGGTTGACCTCGATCTGCAAGGCGTGGCCGAACGCGGCGGGGGCGCCGTAATGGCGGGTGGTGAAACCGCCCGCGTAAGGCGTATTCAGCACCAC
>JANLGW010000091.1 GCA_024653965.1 Rhodospirillales bacterium | reverse complement strand
ATGGTGGGCACGACTGGGATTGAACCAGTGACCCCTTCGATGTCAACGAAGTGCTCTCCCGCTGAGCTACGCGCCCGATTTGCCGCTTTGTTAAGCGTCGGAAGCGGCTTTTTAGTCCGTTCATCGGCGCATTGCAAGCCCCCTCTTTGCCCCCGTTTCGCCCCGTTTTACCCTTTCGCCATCGAGTTTGACGTTGCCAGACGCGCCGACCCGCGCTAACACCGTTAGACCAGCCGCAAAGGCCCTGCCAGGAAAGGCCCTCATGAGCGCTTCGTCCACCCATGCCGCACCACAAAGCTCCGCCGCGTTTTACGCCGAGGGAGAGCGCGTTTACGCCTCTGAAGTCGCCACCCCGTTCGACGTGATAGAGCCGCTGGCGCAGACCGTACCGATGGTGTTCGCCTCGCCGCACAGCGGCCACGATTATCCCGCCAGCTTCGTCGCCGCCAGCCAGTTGGACCCGGTCGCGCTGCGCCGCTCGGAAGACGCCTTCATCGACGAGCTTTACGAACCCGCGCCGCGCATCGGCGCGCCGCTGCTGCGCGCCCATTTCCCGCGCGCCTATGCCGACCCCAACCGCGAACCATGGGAATTGGACCCGGACATGTTTTCCGACGACCTGCCCGCGTGGGTCAATACCACCAGCCCACGCGTGCGCGCCGGGCTGGGCACGGTGGCCAAGGTCGTCACCGACGGCGCGGAAATCTATAAAGACAAAATCGCCTTTGCCGAAGCCGAACGGCGGGTCGAAACCTGTTACAAACCCTATCACGCCCGCCTCACGCAATTGCTGGAACACACGCGCGAACGGTTCGGCGCTTATCTGCTGATCGATTGCCATTCCATGCCGTCGGTCGGCGGGCCGATGGACCGAGACCCCGGCACCAACCGCGTCGACATGGTGCTGGGCGATGCCAACGGCGTTTCGTGCCATCCACACGTCATCAATTTGGTGCATACCGTGTTGAAAGAAATGGGTTATCGTGTGGTGCTGAATACGCCTTACGCGGGCGGTTTCACCACCCGCCATTACGGCGCCCCCGCCGCGTTCGGCCACGCCTTGCAGATCGAGGTCAACCGCGCA
>JANLGW010000087.1 GCA_024653965.1 Rhodospirillales bacterium | reverse complement strand
GGCGAGCGGCTCCATCCGGAGATGGATTCAAAACCCAGCATTAAAAGGGCGTGCGCCGCCGCCTGACCCAATTCGCCCAAGCCTAAAATGCCCACCCGGCGTTTGGCGGTGTCGGCGTTGTGGTGCTGAATCCATTGGCCTGCCCGTTGTTGGCGGGCGTAAACGGCGAAGTCGCGATGAGCATGCAACACCCAATGCACCACGTATTCGGTCATGCCTTGCGCGAGGCGCGGATCGACCAGACGCACGATGGGCACGGATTGGGGCAGCAATGGGTCTTGCAGCAGTGCATCCACGCCCGCGCCCAAATTGAAAATCGCTTTGACGTTGGGCAGGCGCGCCAGCAGCCCCGCTGCCGGTTTCCACACCAAGGCGTAATCCACTTTGTTTAAATCTACATCGTCCTGGCCCCACACCCACAGCGTCGCGCCGGGCATGTGTTTGGCCACCGCAGTGCGCCACGGGGCAGGGTCGTCGTTGCTGATGTATAGCAGGTTCATGAGCTTACCGCCCCCGTCTCGTCGGCTTCGATTTTGAACGCCGCGTTCATCAGCGCCCGGGTATAAGGCTCGATGGGCGCGTTGAAGATTTGATAGGCAGGACCGTGTTCGATCACCTTGCCTTGGCGCATCACCATCACGTCGTGCGACAACGCGCGCACCACACGAAGATCGTGACTGATGAACAGATAAGTAAGGCCGTGTTTCTTTTGCAAGTCGCGCAATAACTCCACCACCTGCGCCTGGACCGAAACATCGAGCGCGCTGGTCGGTTCATCGAGCACAATCAATTCCGGTTTCAGCACCAAAGCGCGGGCGATGGAAATGCGCTGGCGTTGGCCGCCGGAAAACTCGTGCGGGTAACGATCCATCATGGCGGACTCTAAGCCGACTTCAAGCAGCGCCCCGGCAACCCGTCCACGGCGTTCGGCGGCGGGGATGTTGGGTTCATGGACTTCAAGCCCCTCGCCGACAATCTCGGCCACCGACATGCGCGGGCTAAGGCTGCCGAACGGGTCTTGAAAGACGATCTGCATTTCGCGGCGCAATGGGCGCACCTGTTTGGCGGTGAGTGCAAAAATATCTTGGCCCTTGAACGTCACCGAGCCTTGAGCGCGTTCCAGGCGCAACAGGGCGCGCGCCAGGGTCGATTTGCCGGAACCCGATTCACCGACGATGCCCAGCGTGTGGCCTTTTTGTACGCGCAGCTCGACGCCGTCCACCGCTTTCACATAACCGGCGGTGTGGCGAATAAAACCGCGTTTGAGGGGAAACCACACCTTGATGTTGCGGGCCGATAGTAATTCCGGTGCGGCGGCGACGGCCGGGTCGGGCACGCCCTTCGGTTCGGCGGCCAATAGCTTTTGCGTATAGGGATGCTGGGGGGCGGCAAACAGGGTTTGGGTATCGCCGTGTTCGACGATCTCGCCGCCCTGCATGACATAAGCGCGTTTGGCGATGCGTTTGACGATGCCTAAATCGTGGGTGATGAACAAAATGCCTAAACCCATTTTTGCCTGCAAGTCGGCCAGCAGTTTCAAAATCTGCGCTTGGATGGTGACATCGACGGCGGTGGTGGGTTCGTCGGCGATCAACAGGTCCGGTTCATTGGCCAGCGCCATGGCGATCATGATGCGCTGCTGCTGGCCGCCGGAAAATTCGTGCGGCAGATTGTTCAGGCGCGAAATCTGTGCCTCCAACCCCACCAGTTCCATCAGCTCTTTAACCCGCGCGGCAACTTCGGCTTTCGTTTTGACATGGTGGGTGGTGATGATCTCGGCGATTTGATCACCCACGCTGTGCAGCGGGTTTAAGCTGGTAAGCGGTTCTTGAAACACCATCGAGATGTCTTCGCCGCGCAAGGCGCGCAACGCCGCACTCGAAGCCCCCATCAGCTCTTCGCCCTTGAACAAAATCGACCCCGATGGGTGTTTGGCCAGCGGATAGGGCAGCAGTTGCAGGATGCTGAGCGCGCTCACCGATTTGCCGGAACCGGATTCCCCCACCAGCGCCACGGTCTCGCCCTTTTCGACGTGAAACGACACGCCGCGCACCGCATGGGTGGCGCGTTCACCTTGGCCGAAGGTGACGGCCAAATCTTTGACGTCGAGCAGGCGCGTCATTGGCGAAACACCTTTCGTGGATCGAAGGCATCGCGCACCGCTTCACCGATGAACACCAACAGTGTCAGCATCACCGAAATGACCACGAACGAGGTGATGCCCAGCCACGGCGCATGCAGATTGGATTTACCTTGATTTAAAAGCTCGCCCAGCGACGCCGATCCGGCGGGCAGGCCGAAGCCTAAAAAGTCCAGCGCGGTGAGCGTGACGATGGAACCCGATGTGATGAACGGTAAAAAGGTGATGGTCGCGACCATGGCGTTGGGCAGGATATGGCGGCGCATGATGGTGGCGTTGGATACGCCCAGCGCGCGGGCGGCGCGCACATAATCGAAGTTGCGTGTTTTCAAAAACTCCGCGCGCACCACACCCACCAAACTCATCCACGAAAACATCAGCATGATGCCCAGCAGCCACCAGAAATTAGGCTCAACGATGCTGGCCAAGATGATCAGCAGATAGAGCGTCGGCAGCCCCGCCCAGATTTCGATGAAGCGTTGGAACAATAAATCCGTCCAGCCGCCGAAATAACCCTGCACCGCGCCCGCCGCCACGCCGATGGCGGAACTGATGATCGTCAGCGTCAGTCCGAACAGCACCGAAATACGAAAGCCGTAAATCAGGCGTGCCGCTACGTCGCGGCCCTGATCGTCGGTGCCGAAGACGTTTTCCTTGCTGGGTGGGCTGGGTGCCGGTTCGGCAAGGGCGTAGTTCACGGTGTCATAAGAAAACCGCACCACCGGCCATACGATCCAGCCTTGCGCGTTGATCATGTCTTGGACTTCGGGGTCGGAATATTCGGCGGGCGTTTCCAAAAATCCGCCGAACGTCGTTTCGGGATAATCGAACAGGATCGGCGCGTAATATTGCCCCTCGAACTTGACGATGACCGGGCGGTCGTTGGCGACCAATTCCGCGCACATGGTGAAGACGAACAAAATCAAAAACAGCCACAGCGACCAATAGCCGCGCCGATTGGCTTTGAAGTTGGTCCAGCGGCGTTGGTTGATCGGCGAAATCGTCATGCCGAAAAAAGTTCTCTGCGCCATCTTAACGCTCCAGCTTGTCGAACGTGATGCGCGGGTCGATGACGTGGTACATGATGTCGCCCACCAAGTTAAGCAACAGCCCCAACAGCGTGAAAAAATACAGCGTGCCGAACATCACCGGATAATCCCGGTTGATGGCGGCGTTGAAGCCCAACAGGCCGATGCCGTCGAGCGAAAAGATGATTTCGGTGAGCAGCGAGCCAGTGAACAAAATACCGATGAACGCGCCGGGAAAACCCGCCACCACGATCAGCATGGCGTTGCGGAACACATGGCCGTACATGACGCGGCGCTCGGTCAGTCCCTTGGCGCGCGCGGTCATGACGTATTGTTTGTTGATTTCTTCCATGTATGAATTTTTTGTCAGCATGGCCAACCCGGCAAAACCGCCGATGACCATCGACCCCACCGGCAGCACCATGTGCCACAGGTAATCTTTGACTTTGCCCAAAATGGAAAGTTCGGCAAAATTGTCCGACACCAAGCCGCGCAAGGGGAACCAATCGAAATAGCGCCCGCCCGCAAACAGCACGATCAATAAAATCGCAAACAGAAAACTGGGAATGGCATTGCCCACGATGACTACCGACGACGTCGCCACATCGAACTTGGATCCATCGCGCACCGCCTTCATGATGCCGAGCGGGATTGAGATCAGATAAACCAGCAGCGTGGTCCACAGCCCCAGCGAGATGGATACCGGCATCTTGTCGATGACCAAATCGACGACGGCGCGATCACGAAAATAGCTGTCGCCAAAATCGAACACCGCGTAATTTTTCATCATCAGTAAAAAGCGTTCATGGGCGGGTTTGTCGAAGCCGTACATGCGTTCCAGTTGTTTGATGAATTCAGGGTCGAGACCCTGCGCGCCGCGATATTTGCTGTTGGGCGCGGCACCGCCGTTACTTTGTCCGGTGCCTTGTTTCTGAGTCTGCCCGGACATATCTCCGCCCGCGCCGGATACCCGCGCGGTGGCGTCCACGGCGGTGCCTTGAATTTTGGCGATCATCTGTTCCACCGGGCCGCCGGGCGCGGCTTGGACGATGACGAAGTTCACCACCATAATGCCGAGCAACGTCGGCACGATAAACAGCAAACGGCGGAGGATGTAAGCGAACATGGTGGCTATTTGCCTGTGCTGGTTATGGAACTTAAGTTCATTTAGCCTGCCCGTTGGCGCTTTTGATCGTCGCGGCTTTGGTGGCGTCAAACCACCACGAGCCTAAATCCGCGCCCTGCAGGGGGATGACGTCGGGGTGCGATAGCTTGTTCCAATAGATGATGCGGTCGATGCTGGAATACCACTGTGGAATCAGATAATGCCCCCATTGCAACACACGGTCCAGTGCGCGGGTGCGCGCCACCAGTTCTTCGCGGTTGGGTGCGGCGATCAGCAATTCGATCAATTCGTCCACCACAGCATCGTTGATGCCGATGAGGTTGCGGCTACCCTCGGTTTGCGCCGCGCCTGAACCCCAAAAATCGCGCTGTTCGTTGCCCGGCGATAGGGACTGGCCCCAAATCGAGGTGATCATGTCGAAATCGAACGTTTCCGTTCGTTTGACGTACTGCGAAGAATCGACCGTGCGCACATGCGCGGTGATGCCTAAGCGTTCCAAGTTCTTGGAAAAGGGCAAGGTGACGCGCTCGAAGGCGGGACTGACCAGCATGATTTCAAAGTCGAAAACCTGGCCGCTATCTTTATGGACACGCTGCGCACCTTGTATTTCCCAGCCGGCTTCCTTGAGCAGCCGATCCGCTTCGCGCAGGTTGTCGCGGATGCGTCCGTCGCCGTCGGTGGCGGGCGGGGTGTATTCGGCGGTGAACACTTGGTCGGGAATGCGCCCGCGGTAAGCGTTTAAAATTTCCAGCTCGCGGCCCTGAGGCAAGCCTTTGGCTTCCAGTTCGGAGTTGCCAAAATAGCTGCGCGAACGGGCGTATTGGCCGTAAAACAGATTGCGGTTGGACCATTCAAAATCGAACGCATAGGCTAGCGCTTGACGTACCCGCGCATCCTTGAACAGGTCGCGGCGCAGGTTAAAGATATAACCCTGGATCGGCGCGGTGCGCTGGTGGCTCAGTTCTTCTTTGACGATCTGGCCGTTTGCGACTTCGGGGATGTCGTAGGCGGTGGCCCAGATCTTGGAAATGTTTTCGACCCTAAGGTCGATAACCCCGCCCTTGAACGCCTCGACCATCACGTTTTCGTCGCGGAAGTATTCATAACGCAGCGCGTCGAAATTGGCTTTGCCGACATTGACTGCTAAGTCTTTGCCCCAGTAATCGTTCACCCGATCATATTGCACGTAACGACCCGCTTCGAACGCGCCGAATTTGTACGGGCCGGAGCCTAAGGGCGGTTCCAGCGTGGTTTTTTCAAAATCCCGGGTTTGCCAATAATGTTTGGGCAGCACCGCCATTTGCCCGACGATCAGGGGCAGCTCGCGGTTTTCGCCGGGTTTGAAGGTGAACTTGACGCTGCGTTCATCGAGTTTTTCGATTTTCGCGACGCTGGCATAATAAAAGCGGTAAAACGGCGCGCCTTTTTCCATCAAGGTATTGAAGGTCCAGATCACGTCGTCGGCGGTGATGGGCTGGCCGTCGTGCCATTTGGCGTTGCTGCGCAGGTGAAACGCAATCCAACTGCGGTCATCGGGCATGTCTACGGTTTCGGCGAGCAGCCCGTACTGGGAAAAGGCCTCGTCTTCGCTGGGTGTCATCAGCGTGTCGTAAATGCTGCCTGCGCCTGCGGCGCTGTCGCCTTTGATGATGAACGGGTTGAAGCTGTCGAAGCTGCCTTGCGCGCCCTGGTGCAGCGTGCCGCCCTTGGGTGCTTCTGCGTTGACGTAATCAAAGTGGGTGAAATCCGCCGCGTATTTTGGCTGGCCATGCATGGCGATGGCGTGCGTGGCGACGGTCTCTTCGCTGCTAATCTGCGGGGGCGTGGTTTGCGGGTGGTGCGCGTCATCTGCTTCGACGGCGGCCCAAGGCATCAGCATGAAAGCGCAAAGGGCGAAGGTAAAAACGGTGTTGGGCCGGATCATGAGCGTCCCTTTTAAGCGGCGCTGTTGAGCTGGTTGAAAAATTTGAAGTTGTTGCGGCCCGCTTCTTTGACCGCGTACATGGCGACGTCTGCGGCGCGCGACAGATCGTCAAGGGTATTGCCGTCTCCGGGGAAAATGGCGATGCCGATGGATGCGCCTACCTGTGCGGTTTTGTTGGTGGAGACATCGATGGGCTGGGTTAGGGCGCGGATGATTTTTTGCGCCACTACAGCGGCGCTTTCCCAGTGGTCCAGATTTTCCAAGATGGCAACGAATTCGTCGCCGCCGATGCGCGCCACGGTATCGGACGTTCGCACGCAATGGGCCATGCGCTCGGCTACCGTCTTGAGCACCGTGTCTCCGGCTTCGTGTCCCAGTTGATCGTTGATGGGTTTGAACTTGTCTAAATCGACGAACATCAGGCCCAACGGTTTGCCGGATCGTTTGGCGCGATAGATTGCGCGCTCCATGCGTTCGGTGAACAGATTGCGGTTGGGCAGGCCCGTCAAAGGATCGTGATGAGCCAGGTGTTCGATTTTTTCCTGAGCTTTTCTGCGTTCGGTGATGTCGCGCACCACGCCGGTGAATAGGCGTTGGGTGCCTTCGCGCAGTTCCGTCACCGACAGCTCGATGGGAAATCTGGTGCCGTCTTTGTGCTGTCCCTCAAGTTCGCGCGACCGCCCGATAAGGCGCGATTCGCCGGATTTGACGTGGTGGTCCAAGTATTGGTCGTGGTGGTCGGCGTATTGGTCGGGCATCAGTAATTTGACGTTCTGAGCAATCATTTCGTTTTTGGCGTAACCGAACATGCGTTCGGCTGCGGGGTTGACGGTCTGCATGATGCCTTTTTGGTCGATGGTGATGATGGCGTCGCCGACCGTAGCCAGCACGCCGCCCAAGCGCTGTTCGCGCCGCCGCGCATCTTCAGAGGCGCGGATATAGTTTGAAATGTCGCGACACTCGACCATGTAGTCGCCATCGGCGCGGTCTTTCAATTCGCGCACCCGCATCTGCACGTCGATGGGCGAAGCATTGATGGGGCGTAGTTTCAATGGAATGCCGGCTTCTTCCTCGGCGAAGGCCTCGATACCCAGCGCCAGCAGATCGGCGTAGTCGGCATGCACAAAATCCGCCAACTCGTGGCCCAATACGGCATCGGCGTCTTTGGCGCTCAACATCGTGATGCCTGCGGGATTGATATAAGTGATGCGTCCTTGGTTGAGCACGCAGACCAAATTGGAGATGGCGCAGAGAAGCTCGGCTTCCCAATCGTGTTTTTCGGTCATCAGAACATGCCCCCTCCGGGGAACAATTAACGATTAAGCGCCCTCAAAGCCAGAGTATGCAGTGTTTTATCGCCCGCCGCCAGCACTCGACCGTCGGAATTCATCGAAAGTGATTTGCCATACCAATCGGTGATGATGCCGCCTGCGCCCTCGATAACCGGGGCTAAGGCGCAGAAATCATAGGTGCCGAGGCTGGCCTCGCACACCAAGTCGACGTGCCCCGATGCCAGCAGGCCATAGGCGTAACAGTCTCCGCCGTATACCGTGCGCCAGGCGGCTTGGCTGAGGCGGGCGAACGCTTCGGCGTTGTCGCCCTTGAACATGGCCGGAGTGGTGGCGTACAGCCACGATGTGCTGAGTTCGGCGCACGGACGGGTGGTCACGGGCTGCCCGTTCAAGGTGGTGGGCTGGCCTTTTGCCCCGATCCAGCGCTCGCCGACCCCCGGTGCATCGATGACGCCGACGATGGGCACCTTGTTTTGACAGAGTGCGATCAGCGTGCCGAATAGGGGTTTGCCGGTGACGAACGAGTTGGTGCCGTCAATGGGGTCGAGCACCCACACGTATTCGGCATCGATGTTTTCCGATCCGTATTCCTCGCCCAAGATGCCATGGTCGGGGAAGGTTTCGCTGATCAGGGCGCGCATGGCGCGTTCCGAAGCGCGATCGGCTTCGGTCACCGGCGAACAGTCGGCCTTTACATCGGCGTGGATGCCGGTGCGAAAGCGGCTCATGATTTCCGGCCGGGCGGCGTCGGCCAGCCGAGCGGCCAGCGTGGTGAAGGGGTGCAGATCGGTCATGCGCCGTTAGTCCTTTAAGGTGTTGAGAAAGGCGAGGATATCGGCGCGTTCCTGTTCGTTTTTAATCCCGGCGAAGGTCATCTTGGTGTCGGGCAGGAAGGTGCGCGGCCCGGCGATGAAGCCTAAAATATCCGCCTCGTTCCACACGCCGCCCAAAGCCTTCATGGGCGTCGAATAACGATATTCTGGGGACGCGCCTTTTTTGCGCCCGACGACGTCCCATAGGTTCGGTCCCGTACGGTCGGGTTCACCCTTGGTCGCGGTATGACAGCCCATGCATTTTTTGCGGAAAATATTTTTGCCCGCGGCTGCGTCGCCCGCCATGGCAATGGTACGCTCAGTCTCTTGCGGTTCAACGACCTTGGGCTCAACCGCTTCGGGCTCGACTTCTTCGGGTTGATCCGCCTCGGGCGCGGCATCGGATACTTTGGCGGATTCGGGCGTGGGGGCCTGGATTTCAGCCTTCAGGGGGCTTGGCGACTGCGGTGAAGTGGCCGGGTCAACCATGGCATCGCCGATGAAATTGATCAGTGCGAGGACGACGACGACGAAGACAATGGATCCGAGGATGTTTTTGAGCATGGCGCGCTTTCCTTTATCGTTATGATCTTTGTGTCTTTATGCGGCCCATTGAGGGTGTTGGCTTACTTTACACGCAAGCTCGCCTCACCTGCAACGCCGCCGGCAATGCGTATATCTTGAATAGCGTTCAAGACTGTGGTCCTTTTGAGGTTCAATGGTTTGAGGAATTGTATTTTGGCCCCTTCGTCTCCCCTTGTCATTATTCCGGCGCGCATGGCGTCGACGCGTCTGCCGGGCAAGCCGCTGGCCGATATCGCCGGGTTACCAATGATCGTGCA
This sequence comes from Rhodospirillales bacterium, assembly GCA_024653965.1. Lineage (GTDB taxonomy): Bacteria > Pseudomonadota > Alphaproteobacteria > Rhodospirillales > Magnetovibrionaceae > JANLGW01. Next base: position 33,777 of record JANLGW010000087.1, on the reverse strand, counting down.
GGTGCTCAAACGCGCCACCGAAGCCGCCATCGGCCCGGTGGTGGTGGCGTGCGCCGAAGCCGAAATCCAGCGAGCCGTCGAGGCGCACGGCGGACGGGCGGTGCTGACCGATCCGAACCATCCCTCCGGCTCGGACCGCATTTTTGAAGCGTTGCAACGTATCGATCCCCAGGGCAACCACGACATCATCGTCAATCTGCAGGGCGATCTGCCGGTAATCGATCCTCAAGTGGTGCAGGCTGTGCTTAAGCCGATGGCGGACCCCGGCGTGGATATCGCTACCTTGGTCGCCGAAATCGTCGATGAAGAAGAAAAGACCAATCCCAACGTCGTTAAGGCGGTGCTGGGTTTTAGCCCCGGCTCAGACGTGGCCCGCGCGCTGTATTTTTCCCGCGCCACGGTGCCCGCGAACGATGGGCCGTTGTATCACCATATCGGGATTTACGCCTATCGCCGCGCCGCGCTGGAGCGTTTTGTGGCGCTTAAACCCGGGGTGTTGGAAAATCGTGAAAAGCTGGAACAGCTGCGCGCCTTGGAAAACGGCATGCGCATCGATGCGGCCCGCGTTGACACGGTTCCGTTCGGAGTCGATACTCCCGCCGATCTTGACCGCGCCAGGACGCTTTTGCTCCGGGGCGCTTGATTTTAAAGGGCTGAACGATGAGCGCTGATAACACCATCGCCTTTCAGGGCGAAGCCGGGGCCAATTCCGATATGGCCTGCCGGGCCGTGTTTCCCAACATGCAAACGCTCGGCTGTTATTCCTTTGAAGATGCTTTCGCCGCGGTGCGTAGCGGCAAGGCACGGCTGGCGATGATCCCCATCGACAATACGGTGGCCGGGCGTGTGGCCGATATTCACCATCTGCTGCCCGATTCCGGGCTGCACATCGTCGGCGAACATTACCAGCGCATCGATCATCATTTGTTGGCGCTACCGGGGGTGGGTATCGGCGAATTGACCCATGTCCACAGTCATGTGCATGCGCTTAATCAGTGCCGTAGCCTGATCAAAGATTTGGGCGTTGTCCCCGTGGTGCATGCCGATACGGCGGGCGCCGCGCACATGATCAAGGAATTGGATGATCCGACCCAGGGCGCGATTGCGTCCAAGCTGGCGGCGGAAATTTATGGCCTTGTGTCGCTGCGCGCCAATATCGAAGACGCCGAGCACAACACCACGCGCTTTTTGGTCATGTCCGCCAAAGCTTCCATGCCGCCTTTGGGCGCGGGCAAGGTGGTGACCAGCTTTGTGTTTCGCGTCAAAAACATTCCCGCTGCGCTCTATAAGGCGCTGGGCGGCTTCGCCACCAACGGCATCAATATGACCAAACTGGAAAGTTATATTGTCGGCGGCAGTTTTCAGGCGGCGCAATTTTTCGCCGAGGTCGAGGGCCATCCCGAAGACCCGGCCATGAAACGCGCGTTTGAGGAATTGGACTTTTTCACCCATGAAATTAAAGTGATGGGCGCGTACCCGGCTGCTCCGGCGCGAGATGTGATCGGTTAAGCCGTGTATTTGTGCCGCCAAACTCCTTGCCAAAGGGGCGGTTTGGCTTTAAGTGGGGATGATATCTCCTAACTTTTGACCCCGTGGAACCGAACGCACATGTTGAAGCGTGATCCGAGCAAGTTGGCTTTTAAAAATATGGACCCGGCCAAGGATCCCATGCGCACGTTGCGTATGACCGGATTGCATGAGCTTGACGAGGCGACTTTGCTGGGCGCGCTGCTGGATTTGAAGGCGCACTTGGCCAAAGAAGGCACCATGGAAGATTTGCACAACAAGGGGCGCGAGGCGCTCCGCGTGCTGGCCGAACGTCGCGCCAAGGGCGGTTGATCCGTTCTTTGCCGTGCCAACTTGATTAGGCCGATTTTGGCCTGTTCTTCGAGTGATTTTAAATTTTCTCAAACATCGGGCGAATTGCATCTTGGACGCAACGCCACGCCCTGTTAGGGTGTCCCCTGTTATTAATATGGGGGGTTTCGTGTGCCCGCATTGAAAGTAAAGGGTTTTTTTCGATTCGTTCAGCGAATCGAAAGTCGATTTGCGAATCGATTCGCGGGTCGCGTTGAACTGTGCCGTCCGCGCTTGAAAAACCGGGTGGGCGTGGTTGGCGGAGCCTTTGTTTTGGGCGTGGCTTTGAGTGGATGCATGACGTCCACCAACGCAAGGCCCTCGACTTTCATTAATGAATGTTTGGCCAATCGTGCCGATATGCAAAAAGACATCGATTGGGCGGCGGTACAGCCCTATCGGATGCGTGTCGTGAATGGCGATTTCAGGCCCATGATCATGTCGTTGGAACAAAATCGCCCATACATCTTGGTGTTGGAAAACGCCGATGCAAAGGATCACGATTTTTGGGCGCCGGATTTTCTGAAAACCGGGGTGGCGCTCGAAAGCATTCAGTTCGGCGACAAAACCCCGGCCACCGGCTGCGTCAACGGCGTGCGCTTAAAGGCGCGTTCAAGCGTTACGCTGCGTTTTGTGCCGGTGTGGGAAGGGCGCTACGAAGCTAAGGACGTCAATTTTGCGTTGACGCCGACCATTGGCCCGACGGTGGTGATCAACGTGGTCCCGCCGCGCTTCGGTGCCGCCGTCAACTGACGGTTTTCCTTTGTTTTTAGCGACCTGTCGCCTTCTAACATATTGATAGGGGCGGATTCACGCCTTAGCTGGGATCACATAAGTGATTCCACCCAAAGCGATCCGACCCTAGAACTTTTCTCGATATGGGCTTTGCGCGCGCGCGCCTCGGTTGGTATACTCCGCGCGGGAGACCACCGTGGGCGAGCCTCTCGCCAACCCGGTCAGGTCCGGAAGGAAGCAGCCGTAACGAGTTTTGTCTCGGGTCGCGTGTTGGTCTCCCACCTCATTCTTGCGGGGGCACTGATTTTTAGGGGAGCGGCCAAGCGGCCCAGATATTTTGACCATGTCCGACGGCGCACCCTCCAAACCCGCTAAAACCGAAGAATATCGCGTTCTTGCGCGTAAATACCGCCCGACCGATTTTAACACCCTGATTGGCCAGGATGCGTTGGTGCGCACGTTGACCAACGCCATTCAGTCGGGCCGTCTGGCGCATGCCTTTATGCTGACCGGTGTGCGCGGCGTAGGCAAAACCACCACGGCGCGCATCATTGCGCGTGCGCTCAATTGCATCGGTCCCGATGGCAAGGGCGGCGAAACCGCCCAGCCGTGCGGCGTGTGCGACAACTGCCGGGCCATTTCCGAAGATCGTCACATTGATGTGATGGAAATGGACGCCGCATCCCGCACTGGCGTTGACGACATCCGCGAAATCATCGAAGGCGTGCGTTTCAAGCCGGTCAACGCGCGTTATAAAGTCTACATCATCGACGAAGTGCATATGCTGTCGAAAAACGCCTTTAACGCCTTGTTGAAGACGCTGGAAGAACCGCCCGAACACGTCAAATTCATTTTCGCGACCACCGAAATTCGCAAGGTTCCGGTGACGGTGCTGTCGCGCTGTCAGCGTTTCGATTTGAAACGCATCGACATGGATACCCTGGCCAAGCACTTTCGCGGCATCGTCGAAAAAGAAGGTGTTTCGGTCAGCGACGGGGCGCTGGCGCTGATCGCGCGCGCCGCCGATGGAAGCGTGCGCGATGGCCTGTCGTTGCTGGATCAAGCCATCGCCCATACTTCCGGCGAAGTGGGCGAAGACGCGGTGCGCGACATGCTGGGCTTGGCGGATCGGGCGCGGACCTTCGATCTGTTGCACGCCGCCATGAAAGGCGATGTCGAAGGCGCTTTGGGCCAACTGGCCGACCAATATGACCGTGGCGCCGATCCGGCTCAGGTGCTCGAAGACCTGCTGGAGCTGGTGCACTGGCTGACGCGCATCAAGGTCACACCCGTTGCCGCCGATGCTCCGGGTGTGCCGGAAATGGAACGCACACGCGGGCGGGAAATGGCCGACGGTCTGACCATGGCGGCGTTGACCCGCGCCTGGCAGATGTTGCTTAAGGGCTTGGGCGAGGTGCGCACCGCGCCCAGCGCGTTGCAGGCGGCGGAAATGATTTTGGTGCGCTTGATGTACGGCCTGGAACTGCCCAGCCCGGCGGATGCGCTCAAGAAATTGCAAGATGCGCCGCAACCATTGCCAACCGCCCCGCATGTCGGGGGCGGCCCGGCAGGCATGGATAGTTCGGGTATGGGTAGTTCGGGAGGCGGCGGTTCATTGAACGCCCAAGGTTCTATGAATGGATCGCCTACGGTTACCCACGGGCCGACCATGTCGGGGGGGGCAGCAGGGCGCGCGTTCTCCGGTTCGGCGCAATCCAATGCCCAACCCTTGAGCCAACCGTTAAGCATGTCCGAGGTCGAATTGCCCGACCCGCATACCTTTGCCCAAGTGGTGGAACTGAGCGAAGCGCTGGGTGAAATGATTTTGCACGCCAATTTGATTTCCAACGTGCATTTGGTGAATTTTCAGCCGGGCAAGATCGAATATCATCCCGCCGATCATGCACCCGGCGATCTGGCGCAGCGTCTGACGAAGTTTCTGAACGACCACACGGCGCGGCGCTGGGTGGTGACGGTTTCGCGTGATGCCGGCCAAGCGACGTTGAAACAACAAGAAGAAGCGGCTGCCGCATCCGAACGCGCCGCCGCCGCGCGCAACCCGCTGGTGCGCGCCGTGTTGGAAACATTTCCCGGTGCAGAGATCGTCGCGGTTAAGGATACGAACGTCGATTTGGCTCCGCCCAGCGCAGCGCTTGAAGACGAAATTCCGAGCGACGAACTTTAAAGTACCTTTAAAGCACCTTGGTCAGCCACGCCAGTTCGGCGCTGCCGTTGCGCGCAAAGGCGGTGACTTCGGTGCCAGTCGTGAAGTCGCCGGGGAACGCGACCGCCCAACGGCCTAAGTCGTCGGAAACGGCGCGCAAGTTGGCGGACTGCACGCCGTTTAGCGGAATTTCGTAATACACCTGAACGTTTTGCCGCGCTTCGTCGGTGACGCCCAAAATGGTGACGCCGCGGTGCACGGGCGCATCGCCTTGGGCTAAAATGAATTCAATGGATACGGACATCTTATGACTCTCTGCTCTCTGACCGGATGATTCGGTCTTGAGTATAAGACGCGCCGATGACGATTTTGTGTAAGGGGCGGGCGGGAAATCCTTCCCCGACCCTAAGTGTGTCGGGGAAGGATAAGGCGCTTAAGCGACAATGATGTTCGAGACTGAACCGTCATCGGCAACGGTGAAGGCGACGTTTTTGCCTGCGATGGTGAGGGAATAAGACTGTGCCGCGTAAGTATCGGTGTTGCTTGCCGACCATGTGCCGTTACCGGTCGAGGTCATTGCGGTGGGAAGTTCGAGACAAGGAAACGTGACGTTTGGCGTTACGCCGTTGGCCAAGCCGGTGATGGCGCACGTGACCGTCATGGTTTGGGTGGCGTAGTTTTTGAAGCCGCCGGGAAAGCCGATGGCAACGTTGCTAATGGCGATGTTGTTGGTGTTCATGGTGTATCCTCCGAGATCGTTAACGTTTTACGATCCTCTCCCCGGCGGATGAGGGTTATGACACCACACTCAAAAAATTAAGTCAATTCACAAACACACGCATTGCGCGTCAATCGAACAGGAAAGTGTTGTTTGAGCTTTCGCCCCAGGCTTCCAAAAATGCGCCCAAATGGAGGCGGACCTCGCGTTCAGCATTGATCAAAGCGATCACGTCGGCCACCGCGCGGTTGTAGCCGTCTTTGTTTACGCGGCCACGGGTCAATTGGTAACGCAGATAGACTAAATACGTATTGAGCACGTCGGTTTCACAATAATCGCGAATTTCGCTCACCCGGCCCTCGTCGAACATCGGCGCCACCTGGGAGCCGTCGACGCCGAACTTGCCGGGGAAACCCAGCACCGCACACACTTCGTTGAGTTTCAGGCCGCGCGATGCCGCGCCGAAATCGGTCAGCGCTTCTTGCAGGTCGCAGTGATCGTCAAGCGCGTAGCGCGAGCCGTAGTTTTCCCATTTGTTCGAGGTGTCGTGATAGGCCGCCGCCGTGACGCCATGCACCATGGCGCGGTGGCGCAGCACCGGCAAATCGAAGCCGCGTCCGTTGTAGCTCACCAAGCGCGGATGTTTTTTATCGACCCATTGAAAAAAGCCCGCCACCAGATCGCGTTCGCGCGATTTTTCGTCGCCGCCCGAACGCAGTTCTTTCAGGAAGTAGGTTTCGAATTTTCCGTCGGTTTCGATATCGGCGGCGAGGAAACTGACCGCCACCACACGGTGAAACGGCTGGCGCGGGAAGGCGTTGGCCCCGCCGGTCACCTCCAGATGATAAGCGTCCAGCGCCTCGCGGCGCTCGGCCACGCTGGCGTGCGGATCCAAGCCCACCAGATTGGTCACCGCGTCGGTGTCGGGAACGGTTTCGATGTCGAAGACGAACAGGCTTTGGTGTTGCATGGTCCCAATGCTATACACTGGCGATCAAGGATTCCAGTGTGTGTGTCGTCTACCCTGTGGATAACGGCCCGCCTAGAGGATGTGGAGAACAGATGAAAAATCTCGGCCAAATGATGAAGCAGGCCCAGCAGATGCAGGCCCGCATGAGCGAAATGCAAGAAGAGATGGAGGCCTTAGAGGTCGAAGGCACCGCTGGCGGCGCGCTGGTCAGTGTTAGGCTTTCGGGCAAGCGCGAAGTGCGTAGCGTGTCCATCGATCCGAGTTTGATCGACCCAAGCGATCCGGAAATGCTGGAAGACCTGATCAAAGCCGCGTTCAACGACGCTAATGGTCAAATTGCCGCCATTAAAGCCGATCGGGTGGCGGAAATGACCGGCGGTTTGCCGTTGCCGCCGGGTTTCAAACTGCCGTTTTGAGGGCCACAAGATGAGCGCATCCCACGGCATGGGCGGACCGGGCACCATCGAGGCGCTGATCCAATTGCTGGCCAAGGTGCCGGGATTGGGGCCGCGCTCGGCGCGGCGTGCGGCGCTGCATCTGCTCAAACGCCGGGAATCGCTGATGGAGCCTCTGGCCCGCGCGCTTAAGGATACGGCACAAAGCGTAAAAACGTGCTCAATCTGCCACAACATCGACATGACCGATCCGTGTCACGTGTGTACGGACCCCAAACGCGACCGCAGTCAGATTTGCGTGGTCGAAGAAGTGGGCGATCTGTGGGCCATGGACCGGGTGGTGGGCTTTCGTGGGCTTTATCACGTTCTGGGCGGCACCCTATCGGCGTTGGACGGCATCGGCCCCGAAGATTTAAACGTGGGCCAACTGGTCGAACGCGCCAAAAACCCGGAAGTCAAAGAAGTCATCTTGGCCACCAATGCCACCGTGGATGGGCAAACCACCGCGCATTATATCGCCGAACGCTTGAGCAATACGGGCGTCACGGTGTCGGCGCTGGCGCATGGCGTGCCGGTCGGCGGCGAATTGGATTATCTGGACGAAGGCACGCTGTTTGCGGCGCTCAAGGCGCGCAAACCGGTCTGAATCGGTCCCAGGGGTGAACTTGGGGCGGAAATGTCGGGGGCATTTTTTCTTTTTGCGTGCGTATATTGATTGTGCTACAACTATTGGTGAGCGTGATGGGAATTTACCTGGCGCGCTTTTGTTCTCAAAACCTTCTTTCCGTACCGGGGGGTCCGGATTGAGGGTTTTAAGATGAAAACCCATCCTTTTTGTTGCCCCCTCCGGATGGCGTTTCACCCCAAACCGCACTGCGCCCTTGCCCGGGGCCAGTGCGGTGTTTTTTTGGCGATTATTCGATGCCGTTGAAATCTTGTATTTCGCGCACGAAGGCGATCACCGCATCGGCGTCCGCTTCGCTAAGGCCTTCCACCGGCGGCATGGCGCCGAAACGCCAGTTCTTTTCGCGTTTGCCTTCGAACATCGCGCGCTTGAATTGATAGTCGGGGAAAATTTCCCGGCGGTATTGGGAGTGCAAAATCGGCGGGCCTTTGCGCGAGCCGCCGGTGCCGTCGACGCCGTGGCATTCGCTGCATTTGGCATTGATGATGTCACGGCCATGCTGGCCTTGGGCGCTGAGCGCGGGTATCTTGGGCGAGGCCTTGATCGAGATTTTTTCTTTGTCCCACATGGTGAGGATGGTCAGCACGACCAGTATGCCCATGATTAACGCCATCCATTTGATCGGCGATTTTTGACGCGGCGCATCGGGGTGCAGGCCATCGGAGTTCATCGGTTCAGTGCTCATGGGGGCAATCCTTCTGTTTTTGGCCTTTTGCGTTTATCTAATCATTTAGGTCGAGGTCGGCTTGCGTGCCGGAAGGCCGCGCAGACACCAGCGGCGCAGGCGAAGCGGGTGGAAGATCGGCAGCCGGGCTTTCGCTGTTGAGCTGAATGTCTTCGATGCGTTCGGCGCGGCGCGAGATTTTACCCGTCGAGGTCTGAATGTCGCCGATGTCTTTTTGCGCCTGGGTGAAGTGGGTTTGCAGGCTGATCACGCGTTTGTCCAGCCGCCCGACGTCGTCGAGCAGTTTCAGCACTTCGGTTTGGATCACGCCCGCTTGTTCGCGCATGTGCGCATCTTTTAATACCGCGCGCACGGTCATCAAGGTCGCCATCAGGGTGGAAGGCGAAACGATCCACACCCGCCTGCGGTGGCTTTCTTCGATGACGTTGCGAAAATTGGTATGCAGTTCCGCATAGACGGCTTCGGACGGCAAAAACATTAAAGCGCTTTCCGCCGTTTCCCCGGCCACGATGTATTTGTCGGCGATGTCTTTGACGTGTTTGATGACGTCGGCGGAAAATTGGCGGTTGGCCAGCACCTTTGCCGCATCGTCCTGGGCCGCGCGCAAACCTTGAAAACTTTCCAACGGAAATTTGGCATCGATGGCGATGGAGCCCGGCGGGTTGGGCAGTTTCAACAGGCAGTCCACCCGTTTTCCGTTGCTCAGCGTGGCTTGAAAGGCATAGGCCGAAGGCGGCAGGATATCACTCACCAGATCGCCCAACTGCACCTCGCCAAACGCGCCGCGCGCTTGTTTGTTGGACAGGATGTTTTGCAAGCCCATCACCTGATCGCTTAAATCGGTCAGGTTTTTTTGCGCCGAATCAATTACTGCCAGCCGTTCATGCACTTGTTTGATGACGTCGCCGGTGCTTTTGGTGTGTTCGCTCAAGCCGTCGCCCAAACGTTTGGTGACGGTTTCCAGACGCTCTTCCATGGAACGCGAAAGCTGCATCTGGCCTTCGTGCATGACTTGCAGGCGGCCCGCCAATTCGGCCTGGGAAAGGGTCAAATGTTTGACCAAGTCGTCCATGGCCGAGCCCGGGCGCCGCCCAAAGGCGGACCACAGGCCTAAGCCGACGGCCAGAAAGGCGAGCAAAACAATGATGATGAGCGTGAAATCCATGACCGCACTTTGCCCCATGGCCTAAGGAAAGGCAATGCGCGAAAGGCGCAGGCGGCGTGCGTAGTCTACTCGGCGGCTTCGGTGTGTTGGTCGCCGAATTGGCGCGCGATGGCTTGAAATTGATCCTCGCACGCATCGAGCGCCGCCACGATCTCCGGATCGAAATGTACGCCCGCACCCTCGCGGATAAGGCCCATGGCCTTATCGTGGGAAAAGGCGGGTTTGTAGACCCGTTTGGAAATCAGCGCGTCATAAACGTCGGCGACCGCCATCAGGCGTCCGCAAAGAGGGATTTCTCCGCCCTTCAATCCTTGGGGGTAGCCCGAGCCGTCCCATTTTTCGTGGTGGGTGAGGGCGATTTCACGGGCATAACGCAAAAACGAATTCGATCCCAGCTCGCGTTCGGCCACCCGTAGGGCATCCGCGCCCAGTTGAGCGTGGGTTTTCATGATGACGAATTCGTCGTCGCTCAGTTTGCCGGGCTTGAGCAAGATGGCGTCGGGAATGCCGACCTTGCCGACGTCGTGAAGCGGCGCGGATTTGAACATCAAGATGATGTTTTCATCTGTCAATTCGTCTTGAAAGCTTGGGTGGTCGTGAAGGTGCTGGGCCAAAATGCGCACATAGCGCTGGGTGCGCAGAATGTGGGCGCCGGTTTCGTTGTCGCGGGTTTCGGCCAGGGTGGCCAGGGAAAGAATGGTGACGTCGCGGGTGCGCGCCAGCTCAAAGGCGTGCGCTTCGATGCTCGCCACCATTTCATTGGTGTGTGCGGCGATATAGCCCAATTCGTCGTTGCTCGCCACCGGCACCCGCACGCCGTATTCGCCCAGGGTGATGCGCCCCATGACGGTGGTTTGATTGCCCAGCGTGCGGCGCAAATTGCGGGCGTAGGAATGAATGATGTTCAAGGTATGCGGCAGTACCACCGCCAGCACAAAGGCGAATTCCTTTAAAATGGAAGCCTTTGCTTGTTCCAGCGGTACGGCGCGATCGACCTGGATGATCCAGTCCAAATCCTTGACCACTAAAAGCATGAACACCACGATCAACACGACGATGGAAACAGTGGCGAACACCGTGACGCGGCGGGTCATGGAATAGGGATTTTCGTTGGGGGTAAAGTGTTCTTGGCCCGCCTCCACGGCATCGGCCACGTGCATTTCCGCTTCCAGCGCCAAATCCACGGCGGCAAAAAAGCCCAAACCGGCCACGCCCACCAATACTTTAAGGCCGCTGACCAGGGGGAAGTCGTACATCAGGGCATTGTAAAGCGCCAAACCGACGGCGCTGGCGGCAAACAGCGCGAGTTCCAGCCAAAATGTCCGGGCAACCCGCCATTCCAGCGGTTGCGCCGCAATCAAACGCAGGCCAAGCGTTTTGCGCAGCAGATATTGCAGGCTCAACGCCACGGCAATGGGCACGACCACCTGCCAGACTTTCAGGCTTTCGATGTAGGGGCAAACCTGGATTCCGTAGATGGGCAGAATCACCAAGATGCTTAAGTAATGCAACCTTGCACGCATGCTACTTTCCTTTTGTTCTAGGGCTATAGCGTAACATATGTTGCCGGAAAGCTGGCGTTTAAAGCCGGATTTCTTGACCCAGATTTCTTGACTAAGTCCCGCCGGGGCCTTAAGTCCAATTTTACAAAGATATTCGCCCTTGCGTAAGGACTGGTTACATGGCCCGCTTGCCCATTATCGTCGCCCCCGATCCGCGGTTGAAGGTTAAAGCCAAACCCGTGGATAAGGTCGATGCGGAAATTCGCCAATTGATGGATGACATGATGGAAACCATGCATGCCGCCAACGGCATCGGTTTGGCCGCGCCGCAGGTGGGCGTGCTCAAGCGCGTGCTGGTGATGGATATCGCCCATGAGGATGAAGAGCCCAATCCTATCCGCATGGCCAATCCGGAAATCGTGTGGGCATCCGATGAAGAAGAATTGCGCGAAGAAGGCTGTTTGTCCTTGCCCGATCAGTTCGCCGAAGTGGTGCGCCCGAAATCGGTGCGCGTGCGTTATCTGGATCATGAAAACGAAGTGCGCGAAATGGAATGCATCGGTCTGCAGGCGGTATGCGTGCAGCATGAAATGGATCACTTGGAAGGCACGTTGTTCGTGGACCGCATTTCCGCGCTCAAGCGCAACATGATCTTGCGCAAACTCACCAAGTCGCGCCGCGGCAAACCGGTTACGGTGTGACCATGGTGGGCGGGGGCGGTGCAAAACTCAAATTGGTGTTTATGGGCACGCCGGATTTTTCCGTGGCGGCGTTGAAGGCGCTGCTTGATGCCGGTCATGATGTGGTGTGTGTGTATTCCCAGCCGCCGCGCAAAGCCGGACGCGGGCAGAAATTGACGCCCAGCCCCGTGCACGCCTTTGCCCAATCCCAAGGCATCGAGGTGCGCACGCCCACGTCGTTGAAAGGCACCGACGAACAGACGGCCTTTGCGGCGTTGAGCGTCGATGCCGCGGTGGTGGTGGCGTATGGGTTGCTCTTGCCCCAGGCGGTATTGGATGCGCCGCGTTTGGGTTGTTTTAACATTCACGCGAGTTTGTTGCCGCGCTGGCGCGGGGCAGCACCCATTCAACGCGCCATCGAGGCGGGCGATGCCAAAACCGGCGTGACCATTATGAAAATGGACGCAGGTCTGGATACCGGCGACGTGGTGTTGGTGGAAGAAACGCCGATTGGACCAAGGCAGACGTCAGGCGAGCTGTTTGACGTTTTGGCGGTCATGGGTGCGCGCCTGATCGTGCAAGCGCTCGACGGCGTGGCATCGGGGCAATTGACGCCTAAGCTGCAGCCTGCAGATGGCGTCACCTATGCGAGCAAAATCGACAAGTCCGAAACGCGCATCGATTGGACCCAACCCGCCCAAGCGGTCTCGGCCCAGGTGCGCGCGTTTTATCCGCTGGCATGGTTCGAGGTGGATGGCCTGCGGGTGCGGGTGTTGGCGTTAACCATCGAAAGCGCTCACGGTAAACCCGGCGTGACGCTGGACGATCGATTGCTGGTGGCGTGCGGCGAGGGCGCGGTGCGGTTGGTGCGCGTTCAGCCCGCGGGCAAAGCGGCGATGGACGCGGGCGCGTTTTTGAACGGGCATCTTATCCTTGTGGGCACCGCGCTGTAAAAGTGCTGAGAACAACGAGATCAAAAACGATCGGGATTGGGCAGATCGCTTTCCGCCATGGCAGACTTTTTAAGGCCGCGCGCGGCGGCGGCGCGTTCTTCTTGGCCCTGGGCGTAGGTTTTGAACTTGGACTGCCGGTGCTGTTTGGGTTTGCTTTCTTTGGCGTTCTTGAGAATCTCGCGCACCGTCTCGATGCCCTGGCGCATCTCCAGCATGATGAATTCGGAACGTTTGACCGGCCCGCCGACGGTGTCGCGCGGGAACAGGCGGTTCCACGCCGACATTTTCACCGACAGCGCGCACAGCACCGCACCGATGGTGGTGTGGTAACTTTCGATCAAGGCTTCGACTTGGCGAAAGCGCTCGGCCGACACGTCGTTCCAGAAATCTTTGGTGGAAGCGTCGAACTCGTCGAACAGGCGTTTTAAGTGCGCGCTCAAACCGGTGAAGGTTTTTTCCAGCATCTCGCAGGTGCTGATCAGGTTCTGGTCGCTTTTCAGTTCCCAGTTGGAGCGGATTTTGCTCAGGCTGTCCAAAAAGTTCTGGGTGATGGGCGCGATGTTGTCGAGACATTGTTTATAATAGGCCAGCGACAGGAAGATATCGCCGTAGTCTTCCAAGAAGCGCGGCAATTCCATCAAATCGATGTCCAAGCGCTTGGCCATCATGTCCAGTTTTTCGCGCGCCATTTTGACGTCTGGATTGCGAAACAATTTCAGCAGGTCTTCGAACTCTTTGATGTCGACGTCGGTACTGCCGTAAATCTCGCGGATTAACGGAAAGGTAAAATCCTTCATGTACCCGGCCAGCTCTTGGCTTTTTTCTTTTGAAAGCTTTAGGGCATTGACGTCGTTGACCGGGATTTCTTGTTCGCGCAGCACCACACGCAGGCTATAGACGTCGTAGCTTGGCAGGCGCGCAAGTTTGCGCAAAATGGTGATGTCGCGCGGCGAGGCGTTGGCATGGTCGCGCAGGTGGCGCGCCGCGTCGTCGACGGTCATCTGGCCGCTGCCGGAATCGGAGTCTTGAAACAACTCGATCATGCTGACTAAGCGGCCATTTTTGATCAGCCGCGCATGCGCCAGCGAGCGGTTTTCAAACGGAATAATGCCCATGGGCATGATATGTAGGGCGTCGAGATCTCGCTCGAACTCGTTGGCCATGCTGGATCCTCGAATAAAGTTCTGTGTTTGTTTTACGCGGCCAGCTTGGAATTGGCAACAATGCTTGATGTTTTCCTGTGGCCCAGACGGTCCAAGATCGTGCTAAAAGGGGGCCATGACCCGTTTTAAGCTCCAAGTTGAGTACGACGGCGGCCCGTTTGTCGGCTGGCAGCGCCAGGACACGGGGCTAGGCGTGCAACAAGTGGTGGAAGAGGCCATAACGGCCTTTTCCGGTGAAACCGTGCGGGTACACTGCGCCGGGCGCACCGACGCAGGCGTGCATGCCCGCGGCCAGGTGGCGCATTTCGATTTGGTGCGCGACGATATCACCGTCAAAACCGTGCGCGACGCCATTAACTATCACACCAAGCCTCATCCGGTGGCGATCCTCCAAGCAGAGGTGGTGGACGAAAATTTTCACGCCCGCTTTTCTGCGGTCGAGCGCGAATATCTTTATGTGATTTTGAACCGCCGTGCGCGCGCCGCACTCAGCCATGGGCGGGTGTGGTGGGTGCCGGGGCCGCTTGACGCCGCCGCCATGCACGACGCGGCACAGGTGTTGATCGGCAAACACGATTTTACCACGTTCCGCGCCGCAGTCTGTCAGGCGCAATCGCCGATCAAAACTTTAGATGAGCTTAGCGTGACGCGCTTTGGCGATGAAATTCACGTCAAGGCGCGGGCGCGCTCATTTTTGCACCATCAGGTGCGCAACTTGGTGGGCACGTTAAGTGCGGTTGGTTTTGGCCGTTGGACCAAAGCCGATCTCAAACGCGCGCTTGAGGCGCGCGACCGCAGCGCCGGGGGGCAAACCGCGCCGCCCGACGGGCTGTATTTGATGCGCGTCGGTTATGATGAACATGCAACCGGGGCCAAGCCCTTCGTGTCGGAAGATGTCGGAGCAGAAGATGAATGAAAAAAAGCCTCCCATAAGTTTGAAAACCGAGATCGATAAGGGCGATGTTGTGGGGGGCCGTTCGGCGCTCGCGCGCGATGAAAATTTACCGCTGTTGGGTTTGTTCGCGGTGGGTTTTGCGGTGCTGAGCATCTTCATCCTTGCCCCCGTCTTCGGGCCGCTGGGCCTGATTTTAGGCATCATAGCCTTGTTCGTCGGGCAAATTGGCTTAGGCGTTTGGGCGATCCTTCTGTCGGTGATCGGCATGATCACGTCCTATACATTAATGACGTTCCTCGGCCTTGGCTTGGCTGTCGCGTGGCTTGGCTTCTAGCGATTATTCAGCCGCCGTTCATTTGTCTTCTTGTATGAGAGGACAGTTCAATGGTCAGCGTAGGAGACTTCGAGTGTTCAGCAAAATGATCGGCTTAACCGCCGCAGGGATGATTGCATTGTGCGCCGCTTCGGCGGGCGCGGCGGATTTTGAGGGCCGGAAACTCACCGTCGAAGATGAAGCCGTGCGCAAGGAATGCGGCGCGTGCCATATGGTGTTCCCCCCCAGCAGGTTGACCCAGGGCGGGTGGAAAAAGATTATGGCCGATCTGGGCAATCACTTCGGCGAAGACGCCAGCCTTAATGCCGAAACGGCCAAACACATCGAAGAGTATCTGGTTGCCGGCGCTCTGGATGTCGAGGGCGGCATTCGCACCGAACTGCGTTTAAAGGCTTGGGCCAAAAAGGGCTTGATTGATCCCATTCGGATTACCGAAACGCCGGAATGGGTGCGTCACCATCCGGCCAAGGATACGTATCACAAAATGTCTGCGGAAGTCGGTTACGCTCGCGGCTCGAACTGCATCAAATGCCACAAGGGCGCAGAGTATGGCTTGTACGAAGATTACGGCAATTAATCCCCAGGGATAGGGTAAACACAAACGAACGGCCCGCCCTATCGGTGGGCCGTTTTGTTTTGGCGGGGGATTTAAGCGCTTGAATTATGCTCGGGCGAAATAGCCGCGCAGCATTTCCACATAGATGTCGGTCAGGGCGTGAATGTCGGCCACGTCCACGCGTTCGTCGATTTTGTGGGCGGTGGCGTTCATCAGGCCAAACTCGGCGACCGGGCAAAAATCTTTAATGAAGCGCGCGTCGGAAGTGCCGCCCGAGGTGCTGAGTTCCGGCGTCAAGCCGGTCACGGTGGTGATGGCGGCGCTCATCACGTCGGAGAGCAGGCCCGGTGGGGTGAGGAACGCCTCGCCCGAAACCTGAATGTCTAAATCGAAATTTTCGCCGACGGTGTTGAGCGCATCCGATAACCAGGTTTTGAGGCTGGCGGAGGTATGCAGATCGTTGAAGCGGATGTTGAAACCCGCCTTGGCCGCATTGGGGATGAGGTTGGTGGTGGGGTTGTGGGTATCAAGCGTGGTGACTTCCAGGTTCGACGGCTGAAAGTGCGCGGTGCCCTGATCGAGCGTCGCGATTGAAAGCGCGGACAAAAGTTTGACCAATTTGGGCACCGGGTTGTCGGCGTGTTGCGGATAAGCGACGTGGCCTTGGGTGCCGTGCTGGGTGATGAACCCGTTGAGCGAGCCGCGCCGTCCGATCTTGATGCATTCGCCCAAGGTGGTGGTATTGGTGGGTTCGCCGACGATGCACGCGTCCATGACTTCGTCGTTGGCCTTCATCCATTCCAGCACCTTAGGTGTGCCGTTGATGGCCGGGCCCTCTTCGTCGCCGGTGATCAAAAACGAGATCGAGCCGGTGAAGGCGTCGCCTTGTTCGCCTAAGTATCTCGCCGTTGCGGCGGCGAAGCAGGCGATGGCGGTTTTCATGTCCACCGCGCCACGGCCATATAAAATACCGTTTGAGATTTCCGCGCCAAACGGCGGATGGCTCCATGCCGCCTGTTCGCCCACCGGCACCACGTCGGTGTGTCCGGCAAAACATAAATTGGGGCCGGACGTGCCCAGCCGTGCATAAAGATTATCCACGTCGGGTGTGCCCGGCGCGCTGAAGGGCAGGCGGTGGCAGGTAAAACCAAGCGGTTTGAGCGCGTCTTCCAATACGCCGAGCGCGCCCGCATCAACGGGCGTGACGGACGGGCAGCGAATCAATGCCTGGGTGAGTGTGACCGGGTCGATGTCCGCCATGAGATGTTCGCTCGTTTAAGGTTAAGTGCGCAGCAGTTCGTTAATGGCGGTCTTGGCGCGGGTCTTTTCGTCCACGCGTTTGACGATGACCGCGCAATACAGATTCGGCGCAGGCTCGCCGTTGGGCATGGTGCGATGCGAAGGCTGCGAGCCAGACACCACCACCGAATAGGCGGGCACGCGGCCATAAAAGATTTCCCCGGTGGCGCGGTCGATGACCTTGGTGGAGCCGGAGATATAAACCCCCATGCCCAATACCGAGCCTTCTTCGACGATCACGCCTTCGGCCACTTCGGCGCGCGCGCCGATGAAGCAGTTGTCTTCGATGATGGTGGGGTTGGCCTGTAACGGTTCCAGCACGCCGCCGATGCCGGCGCCGCCCGATAAGTGGACGTTCTTGCCGATCTGCGCGCACGAACCCACCGTGGACCAACCGTCCACCATGGTGCCGCTATCGACGTAAGCGCCCAGATTGACGAAACTCGGCATCAGCACCACGCCCGGCGCGATGTAGGCGCCACGCCGCGCCACGCAGTTGGGCACCGCGCGAATGCCGGATGCGCGGAACTTGGCGTCGTTCCAGCCTTTGAATTTGCTGTCGACCTTGTCGAACCAGTGCGCGCCGCCGGGGCCGCCCTCGATCAACGCCATGTCGTTTAGGCGAAAGCCCAGCAGCACCGCTTTTTTGAGCCACTGGTTGACCTTCCAATTGCCGACGTCGATGCGTTCGGCCACGCGGGCCTTGCCGGAATCGAGCAGGTTGATGCATTCCTCAACCGCATTGCGCACTTCGCCTTTGGTATCGAGGTTGATGGCATCGCGGTTTTCCCAGGCGGCGTTGATGGTGTTTTCAAGGTCTGAATGGCTCATGGCGGCAAAACTCGTTCGGTCTGAAAGGGTTTGAAAGTTCAAGGAACATAAGGCCTTGGCGGCTTTAAGTCCAGCCTTCGCAAAGCGCTCAGAGCGCGCTCAGCCAGGCGACCAGATCATCGGTCTCAAAATCGACAAAAGCGCCGCTGGGTTCTTCCTTGCAGATGGCGCATTCGGTCACCGGGCGCACCCATACCGTGGCCATGCCCAACCGTGCGGCGGGTTGCAGATTGCGCGCGATGTCTTCGACCATCACCGCGCGGTTGGGCTCGATGGCAAAACGCTTGACCAAAGTGTCATAAATTTCCGGCGCGGGCTTGGGGATGAAGTCGGCGTCATAGATATCAAACACGGCGTCGAAATGATCGGCGATGCCTAAGCGCTTCAGCACACGCTCCACATGGGGCAAATCGGCGTTGGTGAAGATCACCTTGCGCCCGGGCAGGCGCGCCAGTTGGGCATTTAATTCAGGCGCTTGGGGGATGGCGCTAATATCGATGTTGTGGACAAAATCCAGATAGGCCTTGGGCTCCATGGCGTGGTTCAGCATCATGCCGCGCAGCGTGGTGCCGTAATCGCGAAAATAGGTTTTTTGCACGGCGTAGGCGGCGGTTTCGTCGATATTGAGCACCTGAGCCAAGTACGCCTTCATGCGCGCATCGATCTGCTCGAACAGGCCGTGAACGCCCGAATACAGGGTATTGTCGAGATCAAACACCCACGTTTCGGCCTGACGCAGGGCGGACCTCGGTAATTTGGCGGGTTTGGGGGCATTTGCGTTCATCTCCCTTACATGGACCGGGGCGGCGCGGGAGTCAATCGGGCGCGAATTTAGAGTGTGCGAGTCCCTAAAAGGGTGTGTAAACTATGCGTTGCAGTGGAGGTGCCCCCCTTGCTGTGCGGCCCGACAAAGGGGGGGATGTGAAAAGGGATAAAGCGGTGACCCCGACCGTTCAGGTTCGACCCGTTGATGTGGCTCCGGAAAGCCTAAAGACCGAGCGCGATCGTTTTGTCGCGCTGGCGTTTTGCTGGGCGGATTTTTTGCTTGAAGTGGATTTGGACGAAACCATCGTGTTTGCCGGTGGTCCGTGGACCGGGCTGACGGGTTTGTCCACCGACGAGCTTAAGGGCCGCAAGCTGGTGAATATCGTACACCCGGACGATATCGATCTGATGCGCTCGCTGTTGGGCGTGGCGCGCCGCCAGGGCCGTATCGAAGACGTGGTCATTCGCTTTCAGGGTGAACGATCCTCGGCCCTGCCCATTTCGTTTGCGGGCTATTTTCTCGAAGATTTGGATAATCACTTTTTCCTCGCCATGCGCATCTCGCGCAATACCGGCGCAGGCTTAGTACCCGGCGGCCATGTGCGCGAGGGCGACAGCAATTTGTTTGACGCCGACTCGTTTGCCGACGTGCTGGGCGGCAAGCTCAAGGCGACCAAAGAAGCGGGCATGAAGGACAATCAGCTCACCTTAATCAACATGGCGGGCTTTGGTGAGTTGAAGGGGCGTTTGGATGCCCGCCAGCAGGCGGAATTGGATAAAACCGTAGGTGTGTACTTGCGCGCCAACTCCGTTGACGGCGACAGCGCGGCGCAGATTGACGAAGGTAAATTCGGCCTGGTGCACGCCAACGATTTGGATGTCAAAAGTCTTGAAGCGCAGTTGGCCGATGTGGCGCGCGAGTTCGATCCCACCAAAAAAGGCGTCTCCGTCGAAGCCGCGACGATGTCGGTCGATGCCGACAACATTTCTGAAGCGGACTTGGCGAACGGTTTGGTCTACGCCATCAACCGCTTTAAGGACAAGGGCACGGGCGGTTTTAGCGTGCATGAGTTATCGTCCAATTTGTCCAGCCTGGTGAAGGATGCGGCTGCCAAGGTTTCGACCTTCAAAACCACGGTGGCGAACCGGGATTTTCATTTGGTGTTTCATCCCATCGTCAACGTCATGACCGGCGAGATTCATCACTACGAGGCGCTGACGCGGTTTGAAGAAGGCGTGTCGCCGTTTGAAATCATCACCATGGCCGAAGAAACGGGCCTGATCCCGGAATTCGATATGGCGGTGGTGGAAAAGGGCTTGGCGTTTCTCAACACCATTCCGCGCAACAGCCCGTTGTCGATTGCGGTGAACATCTCCGGTCAGTCGGTGGCCAGCGATTGGTATGTCGACAGCCTGCATAAAATTTTGATGGATAACAAATGGGCCGAGGGCCGCATGCTGTTTGAAATCACCGAGTCTTCCAAGATGGAAGATTTGGAACGCGCCAATAATTTCATCCAGCGCCTGCGCAAGGATCATCACCACGTAAGCCTGGACGATTTCGGCGCGGGTGCGGCCAGCTTCGGCTATTTGATGCGCTTGGAAGTCGATGTGGTGAAGCTGGACGGCCCGGTGGTGAAAGACGCCCAACGCGCGCGGCGCGGCAAGGCGTTGCTTGAATCCATGGCGACCTTGTGCCGGAATTTAGGCATTCAGACCATTGCCGAAATGGTCGATGATAAAGAGTGCCTCGACTTCGTGCGCAAATGCGGTATCGACTACGCCCAGGGTTATCTGTTTGGCAAACCCAACGCCGACACCAAGGCTTTCAACATGGCCAAGCACGTTCATCTGTTCCCCAATCCGGCCTTCACCACGGCCAAGAAGTGGTAGGGGCCTGCCCCGCCGAAGGGCGATAAACCTTGCCTTTTTGGGCAAAAGGGTATATCTCAGCCCCACGTTGCACTAAGTCGTGTGTTTTTGGCTCGCCGCTATCCGTGGTCCAACCAGTTACTTCCTGACAGTTGTGAACGTTAACCCAGCGGGCCGCCACGGTGGTTGTCCGCTGAAATTCATTGTTACTAGGAGTGACTAAAAAATGGCAAACGGTACCGTTAAGTGGTTTGACGCCACGAAGGGCTTTGGCTTTATCGAACCTGAAGATGGCGGCAAAGACGCTTTCGTTCACATCACCGCTGTTGAACGCGCGGGCCTCGGCACGCTGCGCGACGGCCAGAAAGTGAAGTTCGACATGGTCGAAGGCAAAAACGGCAAGATGGCCGCTGATAACCTCGTCGCTCAGGACTAATCCTGCGCCCAAGGTTTTAAGGGCGCGGTCTCAATAGGGGCCGCGCCCGATCCTTTAATGAAAAGAAGAAATAATACATGACCGATTTTAAAGGGCTCGGCTTGATCGAGCCCCTGAGCCGGGCGGTAGCGTCGGAGGGTTACACAACCCCGACCCCGATCCAGCTTCAATCCATACCTCCCCTGCTGAAAGGCCGCGACCTGTTGGGCGTGGCGCAGACCGGCACCGGCAAGACGGCGGCGTTTGTGCTGCCGATGCTGCAGCGCCTGCATGAACTGAATGCTAAGCCGGTGCGTAAATCGCCGCGCGCGCTGATCTTGGCGCCGACGCGCGAGCTTGCCGTGCAGATCGACGAAAGTGTGCGCGCCTATGGCCGCCACATGGGCGACAACGGCAATGGCGTTAAATCGCTGGCGATTTTCGGCGGTGTGCCTCTGGGCGCCCAGTCCAAGGCGTTGGGCGACGGCGTGTTGGTGTTGACCGCCACTCCGGGCCGCCTGATGGACCTGTTGAACCAAGATAAAGTGCGTTTGGATAAGGTCGATGTGTTTGTGCTCGACGAAGCCGACCGCATGCTCGACATGGGTTTCATTAACGACGTGCGCAAAGTCGCGACGCTGATCCCCAAACACCGCCAGACGGTGCTGTTCTCCGCCACCATGCCGCAAGGCGTCGCCGTATTGGCGAATTCCATGATGGATAGCCCGGTGCGTGTCGAAGTGGCCCCGCAGGCCACCACGGCGGAACGGGTGGTGCAAAGCGTGTTGCATGTGCCGAAGGCCAAAAAGCGTTCGTTGCTCACGCACGTGATGAAAGACCCGTCGATCAGCCGCGTGGTGGTGTTTACCCGCACCAAACACGGCGCGGATCGGGTGACGCAGCATCTGGTGCAAAACGGCGTCAATGCCAGCGCCATTCACGGCGATAAAGCGCAAAACCATCGCCAGCGCAGCTTGAAAGAATTCCGCGACGGCAAAGTCCGCGTATTGGTGGCGACCGATATCGCCGCGCGCGGCATCGATGTCGACGGCATTACCCACGTGATCAACTTCGATCTGCCCAACGATGCGGAAAATTACGTGCACCGCATCGGGCGCACCGCGCGTGCGGGCGAAGACGGTTTCGCCATTTCGTTTTGCGACGCCGAAGAACGCGATTATCTCGACGCGATCGAAAAGATCACCCGCCAAACCATTCCGGTGATGGCCGATCATCCGTTCCATGCCGAAGCCATGACCATCCCGCGCACTTCGCCGCCCAATCGTGGCGGTGGCGGCGGCAATCGTCCGCCGCGGGTGCGCATGCAAGGCACACCGGCAGGCGGCAACCCGAAGAAAAAGGGTCACCGTCCCACCGACGGCAAACGCCACAGCGACAAGGGCCACGGCGGCCACGGTCACGGCGAGCCTCAAGGCCACGGCAGCAAAAAAACCAATGGCAAAGCAACGGGTAAGTCGGGCGCCAAATCGAGCCCCCAATCGAGCGCTCGGCCGCGCACCGAACCGAGCCGCAGCGGCGGCAACGCAGGCGGCGGTCAACGCCCCTTAAGAAGCAATCGTCGCGGCGGTAACGCCAGCGCTTGAAGTTAACGCCCTATGCAATAAAAAGACCGGCCTCAAACGAGCGCCGGTCTTTTTTTATGGTCTGATGTGTCATTCCCGCGCACGCGGGAATCTAGCTATTTCGGTGACTATTTTGGCGACAGTTTATTAACTCGCGTCATTCCCGCGCACGCGGGAATCTATGGCGGCGCCGTATGGACCCCCGCTTTCGCGGGGGTGACGATGTGGGGACGTGGGCTTATTTGCGCAGCCGGAAAATCGCCTGTTTATTTTTAACCACAGAGCGCACAGAGACCACAGAGTTGAAATTATCCCCTGTGAACTCTGTGTCCTCTGTGGTGAACACTTCAACGTTGTGCTTGCTTTTTTTGGCAAATTCTGGTATATTTTCCTATTCATTCAGCGCGGCGAAAACCGTTGGCTTTGCGAAACAAAAAAACACCGTTCTTTGAAAACAAAAGATAATTTGGCTTCGTTTCGTCACTTTTTTTATCTTCCGCGCCTTTGGGCGGGTAAAAAAGAGGAAATGAGGACCATGAATCGTCACCACCGGGCTTGTCCCGGTGGTCCATGACTTCAAATGAAGCCCTTTAAAGACGTGGATGCCCGTGTCAAGCACGGGCATGACGGTAGGTATCCGGGGTGAGCGTCGACAAGGATGCGGAGTTTCAATCCGCCTGGATCAGCGTGCCCGCGCCGTGTTTGGTGAACAGTTCCAGCAGCACCGCGTGCGGAATGCGCCCGTCGATGATGACGGCGGCTTCGACACCGTCGTCGATGGCGTCGAGGCAGGTTTCCACCTTGGGGATCATGCCGCCCTTGATGACGCCTTTTTTGATCAGCGCGCGCGCTTCGGTGGCGGTCATTTTGGCGATCAGTTGGCCGTTTTCATCCAACACGCCTTTGATGTCGGTGAGCATCAACAACCGTTTTGCCCCCATCGCGCCGGCGATGGCTCCGGCGGCGGTGTCGGCGTTGATGTTGAGCGTTTCGCCGTTCGGTCCCAGCCCGATGGGCGCGATGACCGGGGTGATGTCGGTTTCTTGGAAAAAATCCAGCACATGCGGCGTGATGACACGCGGTTCGCCCACCAGCCCTAAATCCAAGATCCGTTCGATGTTGGAATCTTTGTCTTTGACCGTGCGCCGCAATTTGTCGGCCAAGATCAAATTGCCGTCTTTGCCCGACAGGCCCACGGCGAAACCGCCCGCGGCGTTGATCTGGCTGACGATGTGTTTGTTGATGGACCCGGCCAGCACCATTTCCACCACGTCCACGGTGGCTTGATCGGTAACGCGCAGGCCGTCGATGAATTCGCTTTTGATCGACAGCTTTTCCAGCATGCTGCCGATTTGCGGCCCGCCGCCATGCACCACGATGGGGTTGGAGCCGACCTGACGCAGCAGCGCGATGTCGCGCGCGAACAGTTCCGCCAGCTTGGGATCGCCCATGGCGTTGCCGCCATATTTGACCACCAGCGTTTCGCCCGCATAGAGGCGCATATAGGGCAGCGCTTCCGATAGGGTCTTGGCTTGATTCAGCCAAGCTTCGGGCGGGGCGTCGGGGTCTAGTCTAATTTTTTCATCATCAGCCATGGTGGCAAAAACCTACATCAAGATGTTGTTTAAGACCAGGGGTTTAACACTGGATTTAACACGGGATTTAACGGGCGGTTGGCGGGCTTATTTGGGGGCTAAGCGGGCGAGCTCGGCGCGCAGTTCTTCGATGCCGGTGGCGCTGGACGAACTGGTGAGGCGGATGATGGGATGCGCGGCGACGTGGCGCACTAATTCGGCGTGCGTTTGTTCCAGCAGTTTTTCCAGCGGCCCCGCCTTGACCTTGTCGGTTTTGGTCAGCACCACCTGATACGATACGGCGGCGGTGTCGAGCATCTTCATGATCTGGCGGTCGGTGTCTTTAATGCCGTGGCGCGAATCGACCAGCACTAAAACGCGCTTCAACTGCACGCGGCCCTTCAGATACGCCTTGATCAGGCGGGTCCATTTTTCCACTTGGCCCTTGGGCGCTTCGGCGTAACCGTAACCGGGCATATCGGCGACGATCATGCGTCCGCCCAGATCGAAGAAGTTGACCTGTTGGGTGCGTCCCGGCGTGTGCGAGGTGCGCGCCAAAGTCTTGCGCCCGGTCAGCGCGTTGATCAACGACGACTTGCCGACGTTGGAGCGTCCGGCGAAGGCGATTTCCGGCAGGTCGGTATCGGGGATTTGATCCAGTCCGGCGGCGCCCAACATAAAGGTGCAGGTCTGGGCGAACAGCAAACGCCCCGCCTCGACCTCGTCGCCCGTGAAGCTGTCTTCAGCGGGCAAGAGCGTCGGCGGTGCAGGGGTGTCGCTCATCAACTTGCGTCCGGGGAAATCAATTCCCGACCTTTACGCCCATGCGCTTCATGATCACCCATTGCTGCAAGATGGACAGGGTGTTGTTCCACGCCCAATAGATCACCAGACCGGCCGAGAAGTTGGCCAGCAGGAAGGTGAAGATGAACGGCAGGTACATGAACATCTTGGCTTGGATGGGGTCGGTGGGCTGGGGGTTCAAGCGCATTTGCAGCCACATGGTGAAGCCCATGACGAGCGGCCATACGCCGATGTCCATTGGTACGGGAATGATCGACAGATGATCCCAGGGAATCAAGCCGAACAAGGTCCATACGCTCAACGGGTCGCGGGCGCTCAAGTCCTGAATCCAGCCATAAAACGGCGCATGGCGCATTTCGATGGTGACCAGCAGCACTTTATAGAGGGCAAAGAAAATTGGAATTTGCACCAGCATCGGCAGACAGCCTGCCGCCGGGTTGGCCTTTTCCTTTTTATACAGCGCCATCATTTCTTGATTGAGGCGCATCTTGTCGTCTTTGAATTGCGCCTGCAGCGCTTTGACCTGCGGCCCGAGCTTTTTCATCTTGCTCATCGAGACGTAGGACTTGTTGGCCAATGGGAACAGCACCAGTTTGATCGCAATGGTCAGGCCTAAGATGGCGATGCCGAAGTTGCCGACCACGCCATACAGCCAATGCAGCGCATAGAAAATCGGTTTGGTGAGGAAGTAGAGCCAGCCGAAATCGATGGCTAGGTCGAAGTTCACGATGCCAAGGTCGGCGGCGTAGGAATCGAGCAGCGCCACGCGTTTGGCGCCCGCGAACAGGCGCGTGGTGGATTCGACGCTGGCGCCGGGGGCCACGGTGGTCGCAGCGCCGACAAAATCGGCCTGGTACTTTTCCACCAATCCGGTCTTGGTATAGAGCATGCGCGTATTGACCTCGGTCGCTTGATCGGGGATCAGCGCGGTCAGCCAGTACTTGTCGGTGAAGCCGATCCACCCGCCGGTAGAGGCCGTGGTGGTGGGTCCGTCTTCCATCAAATCGGAGTAGTCCACTTCTTTGAGCGTGCCGTTGAATACGCCCAGCGGACCTTCGTGCAGGATGTACAACCCGGAAACCGTAGGCGTACCCCCGCGCGACAGCAAGCCGAACGGGTTGAGCGTTACGGCGGCGGCGGATGCGTTGGTCACGCGCTGGGTGACGGTGAACATGAAGTCTTTGTCGAGATCGATGGTGCGCGTAAACGTCAAGCCTTCGCCATTGTCCCAGGTGAGCGTCACCGGGTTGCCGGGGCTCAGCACGGTTTTGTCGGCGCTCCACACGGTATTGGCGTTCGGCAGTTTTACGTTTGCGCCGATCCAACCGTATTCGGCCCAATAGGCATCCAGCGCGCCACGTGGGGTGAGCAGGCGGATCTTGGGGCTGCTTTCGTCCAGTGTTTCGCTATAACCGTTTAAGATCAGATCGTCGATGCGTCCGCCAGTGAGTGAAATCGAACCCGTTACGCTGGGCGAGGTGATGGCGATGCGCGGGCCGGCAGTGATGAGCTCTTGGATTGTTTTCTCAGCGGCCACTTCTTCGACTTGTGGCGCGTTGGGCGCAGCCGGGGTGCTGCCCTCAAGAAGGGGGACGGGGGCGGTGGCATCGGTCGCAACACCCTGGGTCTGAACGGCGGCGGTTTCCGGGGCTGATGGCGCTTTGGGAAAGAGCATCTCAAAGCCAAACAGAATGGCGACGGAAAGCACGATGGCCAAAATGAGGTTGCGATTGTCCATATTGGTGTTCCAAATCCCCCGACGCCCCGGTCAGTTTCTGGCGGGCGTGGTTATTAAGGGTTAAGCGTTGTGGTGCGTGTGGCCGCACGAACGGTGCGCCCCTGAATGTTTTAAGTCGCGTGGTTCCGGTACCGGATCGAAGCCCCCGTCGTGCCACGGATGGCAACGCAGAATGCGTTTAAGCCCCATCCAGCCGCCTTTCAGGGGCCCGTGTTTGCTCAGGGCTTCAAGGGCATAGGACGAGCATGTGGGATAATAGCGGCAGCTCCCCGGCAGAACCGGCGAGATCAGCCACTGATATCCTTTGATCAGGGCCTTGAAAAGCCATGTGATCGGATTCATGCGGACGTGTCCTTTACTGCTGACCCAGCGTTTGGGCCCAAGCCTTGAGCGATGCCCATTTTATCGAGTGCTTTCAATAAATCATCCACCAACTTAAGCCAGGGGCGATTTATTGTTTCGCGTCGTCCGATAAGTACCAAATCAAAGCCCGATTTGGCATGGACGGGTAGAATTTCGCGGGTTAAGGCCCTAAGGCGGCGTTTAACCCGGTTGCGCTCGACGGAATTGCCCACTTTTTTGCTGGCCGTAAAGCCCACACGTAAGCAATCATCCGCGCAGGCCGGTTCCCCGTCCGCCGGATGGGCACGAACTTGGAGGATGAGCCCAGGGGCGGCCCACTTTTTGCGCGTCGCGGCGACCCGGAGGAATTCCGGCCGTCGTTTCAGGCGCAGAAGGTGCTGCCCCATGGCATCCCGGCAATGTTAGGCTGACAGGCGCTTGCGGCCCTTGGCGCGACGGGCGGCCAAAACACGGCGGCCGCCGACGGTGGCCATGCGGGCGCGAAAGCCGTGGCGGCGCTTGCGAACGAGGGTGCTCGGCTGGTAGGTGCGTTTCACGGGTCGTCTCCGTTAATCTAAAATCAAGGCCCGGTGTATACGGGGTTGTGGCACGTTAGTCAACGCCATCGGCGGTTTTTCTGGGGCTTTTTTCCGGGCCGCAGGCTTAAACCAGGTATTTTTGATGGTCATGGCGGCGGCATCGTTCCATATTGGGGCGCACAATGCTTTGCATATTGCGCGGCAGGGGAACCCCATAAATGACTGAAGCACCTGAAAAACAAGAAGAAATATCAAAACCGGTGGTCCAGGTCGAGGCCGAGTTGGAACCTTGGCAGCCGCGGCCTAAGGGCTTGAAGCGTTATATTCCCGTGGGCTTAGTATTTTTTGCCCTTACGGTGTTTTTTGTCGGCGGTTTTCAAGAATTGCTGAGTTTTAAGGCGTTGGCCGACAACCGCACCTTGCTGGTCGAGTGGGCGGCGCAAAACCAGATTTTGGCGGTGGCCGTGTTTATGGCCGTCTACATTTTGGTGGTGGGGCTGTCGTTGCCCGGCGGCACCGTGTTGACGCTGGCGGGCGGTTTTGTGTTCGGCGGGCTTATGGCGGGCATGTACGTGGTGGTTGCGGCGACGGTGGGCGCAATCTTGATCTTTTTGGGCGCGCGCTATGCATTTGCCGATTTGTGCCACGCCCGCGCGGGCACAAACATGGCCAAGATGGAGGCCGGGTTTCACGAAAACGCTTTTAGTTATCTGCTGTTTTTGCGCCTGGTGCCGGTATTTCCGTTCTGGCTGGTCAATTTGGTGCCGGCGTTGCTCGATGTGCGCCTTTCGACCTACGCGGTGGCGACGGCGATCGGCATCATTCCCGGCACTTTCGTGTATGCTTACGTGGGCGCGGGTTTAGGCAGCGTGTTTGAGGCGGGTGGTACGCCGGATATGGGGGTGATTTTCCAGCCCCAAGTGCTGCTGCCGGTGTTGGGCCTTGCGCTGCTGTCGTTGCTTCCGGTGGTGATTAAGGCATTAAAGCGGAGGTCCAAGCGTTATGGACAATGAGATCATCTGCGATCTATGCGTGATCGGCGCGGGCTCCGGCGGATTGTCGGTGGCGGCGGGTGCGGCGCAGATGGGCGCGCGGGTGGTCTTGATCGAAAAAGGCGATATGGGCGGCGATTGCCTCAATACCGGATGCGTGCCGTCCAAGGCGCTGCTGGCCGCCGCGCACGCGGCGCAAACGGCGCGTCGCGCGGGGCGCTTTGGTATTAAGACCGGTAAGGTCTCGATCGATGCAAAAAAGGTGTCTGCCCATGTGCGGGGCGTGATCGAGGCCATCGCGCCGCACGACAGCCAAGAACGGTTCGAGGCGTTGGGGGTGACGGTCATCCGTGCGCCCGCCCAGTTCGTTGCGCCGGATCAAGTCGAAGCCGGAAGCGTTCTCGTTCGCGCAAAATATTTTGTCGTCGCCACCGGCTCGGCGCCGGTTGTGCCGCCCATCGAGGGTTTGGCGGCGCTCCAACCGCTCACCAACGAAAGTGTGTTTGGCCTCGACGCTATTCCCGAACATCTTATTATCATCGGTGGCGGGCCTATCGGCTGCGAGATGGCGCAGGCCTTTCGTGGATTGGGCAGCGACGTGACGGTATTGGAAATGGGCCGTATCCTGTCGCAAGACGATGCCGATGCGGTAGAGGTGGTGCGCACGCGGTTGCTTGAAGACGGCGTGGTGCTGCACGAAGGGGCTAAGGTGGTGCGCGCCCAAGGCACACCCAGCGCACCCCAAGTGATCGTCGCCGATGCCGACGAACGCGAGCATGTCATTCAAGGCAGTCACATCTTGGTGGCCGCCGGGCGGCGCGCCAATGTGTTGGGGTTGGGCCTGGAACGTGCGGGCGTGGATTTCAGCCCGCAAGGTATCGAAGTCGATCCGCGTCTGCGCGCGACATCGAACCGGCGCATTTTTGCCATCGGCGATGTCGCGGCCATTTTGGGCAAAGCTGGGCCGCAATTTACCCATGTCGCGGCCTATCATGCGGGCGTGGTTCTTAAAAATGCGCTGTTCAAGTGGCCCGCCAAGGCCAACCATGCCCTGGTGCCGTCTGTCACCTATACCGACCCGGAACTGGCGCATGTGGGCCTGAGCGAAAACCGGGCGCGCGACGCTTACAGCGATGCCGTGCGTGTGCTGAAGGCGGAATTTTCCGACAATGACCGGGCCCGGGCCGAAGGCACGGACGAAGGCTTGATTAAAGTCATCGTTGGGCGGCGCGGTAAAATTCTCGGCTGCACCATTGTCGGACGCCACGCGGGTGAACTGATCGGGCCGTGGGTGCTGGCGATGGAGCAGGGCCTGAAAATCGGCGCCATGGCGTCAACCATCGCCCCTTATCCAACGTTAGGCGAAATTTCCAAACGGGCGGCGGGGGCGTATTATACACCATCGCTGTATTCGTCCAGAACCCGCGCGATTGTTAAGTTTTTGATGAGGTTAGGCTAGGGTGGGCCGTGGCGCGGTTCGCGGGCTTCAATATATAAGCAATTACTGATATACTTGGCGGCTTAGCCGATACCGCCCATCAGGAGACGCAACATGCTTACCCCAGCGACCCCCGCCCCCGACGTTAAAGTCAAAAAAACCAGCTATCGCGCCATGACCTCGTTGGTGACGACGTGGTCGTTTGTCGTCGCTACCGTGACGGGTGTGGTGTTGTACATCGTGCCCGAAGGCCGGGTCGCTTTTTGGACGATCTGGAAATTGTGGGGATTGACCAAAGAAGGCTGGGTCGATCTGCATGTTATTTTTTCCATCGTTTTTGTCGTCGTTGGTGTCGCGCATCTGATCTACAATTGGAAGCCGTTCAAGAACTATATGGCCGAACGGGCATCCGGTCATGTGCATGTGTCGCGCACGGTGTATGGTTCGCTGGCCATCGCGGCGGCGTTTTTTGGGCTGACGCTTTACAACTTGCCGCCCGCCAACTGGGTGATGGATTTGTCGGCAATGATCAAACAAAGCTGGGTGAGGACACCCGCGTATGAGCCGCCCTTCGGCCATGCCGAGGAGTCCTCGTTGTCGGGCTTCGCCATGCGCCAGCGCATCGGTCTGGATGATGCGCTGTTGGCGTTGAAGGCCAAGGGCGTGAAGGTTCCTTCGCCGGAAATGGCGATCATGGATTTGGCCGCGCTCAACGCCATCACGCCGATGGCATTCTATGAAATCATCAAACCGCTGGAACCCAAGATCGAGATCAAGACCCGTTATACGCCCGCCGAAGTCGATGCGCAGTTTTCCGGCACCGGGATCGGGCGTAAGACGTTGGCGGAGGTGGCCGCGCAATTGAACATGACGGTCGAAACCGCTCAGGCGCGCCTCGCCGCACGGGGTATTGTGGCGGATGCGGATGCGAAGCTTAAAACCATTGCCGAAGAACATGGCTATGAAGCGGGTGAAGTGGTGAAAATGTTATTGATTGATGGGTATCAGCCTTGAGCGCTCCCGCCGCCCCCCAAGTTTGGGATCCGGATCATTATTTGGCGTTTGCCGATTTGCGTCTTCGTCCGGCGCTGGATTTGCTGGCGCGTGTGCCGCTGACGGAGGCGGCGCAGGTGACGGATTTGGGCTGCGGCGCGGGCAGCGTGACGCCGTATCTGCGCCATCGTTTTCCACGCGCCGATATTCAGGGCGTCGATCATTCGCCGGAAATGCTCGCTGCCGCGCGCACGGTACATCGGGATGTGGCGCATTGGGTGCAGGCCGACGTGGCCCACTGGCAGCCCGCCCAGGCGCAGGATCTGATTTTCTCCAACGCCGCGCTGCATTGGCTCGATGGGCATGAAGTTTTATTTCCGCGCCTGATGGGCTTTGTAAAACCCGGCGGCGTGTTGGCGGTGCAGATGCCCGATCAATTCGGTCAGCCTTCGCATGTTTTGATGCGCGAGACGGCGGCGGAGGGGCCGTGGGCGCAAACGTTGGGGGCTTTGCTGCGTCCGGCCCCGGTGGCCGAGGCTGGGCGGTATTACGACTGGCTCAAACCCCACTGCGCAAGCGTGGATATTTGGCGCACTACCTATGTGCAGGAATTGCACGGCGATGACGCGGCGCTCAATTGGATCGCGTCAACGGCCTTAAAACCGCTGCTTGAAGCGCTGGCCCCGGCCCAGGTGCCGCCGTTTCGCGAACGGCTGGCGGCCAAATTGCGCGAAGCCTATCCCAAACGCGCCAACGGCGTGACGCTGTTTGCTTTTCAACGGCTGTTTATCGTGGCGGTTCGGGCGGAGCAGATGTCATGAGCGCCGAAGCCGTCGTCGATTCCATAGGTTCCAGTTGGGTGGTGGTGATGGCGGTCTGTTTTGTCGCCGTGATATGGTGGGCCTTCAAAAAACGGGGTAAAGGCGGCGGGGCTTGAGGGAACGAAGGGCTTCGAACCTTTTGCGTTTGGGCCTGGGAACGCCTATATAGTACAAACAATCTTTCACCCGTTGGGGAACGGCCATGAGCACCTTAAAACCCATCGACATCGAAGGCGCGGTCCGCCGCACCACCACCCTGGATATCCGTGCGCGCAAACGCTCGAACGGGGC
Organism: Rhodospirillales bacterium; assembly: GCA_024653965.1. Lineage (GTDB taxonomy): Bacteria > Pseudomonadota > Alphaproteobacteria > Rhodospirillales > Magnetovibrionaceae > JANLGW01. The sequence goes on along the minus strand of JANLGW010000087.1, from coordinate 2,023 downwards.
TACGCCGCTGGTGTGCCTGACCGCCTATACGGTATTGACCGCGCGCCTGCTCGATGCGCACACCGATTTGCTGTTGGTGGGCGATAGTTTGGGTATGGTGCTGTACGGCTTGGAAAATACCGTCGGCGTGACGCTGGAAATGATGATCGCCCACGGCCAGGCGGTGATGCGCGGGGCCAAACGGTCGTGTGTTATCGTCGATATGCCGTTCGGCAGTTATCAAGAAAGCCCGGAAATGGCGTTTCGCAATGCCGCGCGCATCATGAAAGAAGTGGGCTGCGCCGGGGTTAAGATCGAAGGTGGCGAAGAAATGGCCGCAACGGTGCGCTTCCTCGTACAGCGCGGCATCCCGGTGCTGGGCCATGTCGGTTTGATGCCGCAGTCGGTTCATACCGCAGGCGGGTACAAAGCGCGCGGGCGTAGCGAAGCGGAAGCCCAGAAGATTCTTGCCGACGCCAAGGCCGTCAATGATGCGGGCGCGTTCGCCATCGTGGTCGAGGGCGTGATGGAGCCTCTGGCCCGGCGCATTACCGAAGAAATCGATGTGCCGACCATCGGCATCGGCGGTTCGCCCGCCTGCGACGGTCAAATTTTGGTGACCGAAGATATGGCTGGGCTGTTTACCGATTTCAAACCGAAATTCGTTAAACGCTATATGGATTTGGGTTCGGGCATTGCGGAATCCGCACGCCGTTACGCCGAAGAAGTGCGCAATGGTGCTTTCCCTGGGCCGGAACATTGTTTTGGCATGCCGAAAAAGGACGATCATGACGCCTAAGCCGTTGGTTACGTTGCGCACGGGGCGTGAGCTGCGCGCGCGGGTGCGCGAATGGCGTGCGTCGAATTTAAGCGTCGGTTTGGTGCCGACCATGGGCGCGTTGCACGAAGGCCATTTGGCCTTGGTGCGTACCGCGCTTTCCACCTGCGACCGGGTGATCGTTTCTTTATTCGTCAATCCCACCCAGTTTGGCGCGGGCGAAGATTTCGCCGCCTATCCGCGCAATGAAGCGCGTGATGCCGCCCTGATTGCGGGCGAAGGCGCGCATGTTTTGTTCGCGCCCGGCGTGGATGAAATGTTTGCCGAAGGCGAGGTTACGGAAGTTCATGTGCCGGGATTGGATGCAGTGCTGGAAGGCGCGCATCGTCCGGGCCATTTTACCGGCGTCGCCACGGTGGTGGCGAAACTGTTGAACCTGGCGCAGGCCGATCACGCCTTTTTCGGCAAGAAGGACTATCAACAGCTTCAGATCATCATCCGTATGGTGGATGATTTGTGCATTCCCACCGAAATTCACGGCGTCGAGACGGTGCGTGAAAAAGACGGTTTGGCACTATCGTCGCGCAATGCGTATCTGACCGAGCAAGAACGCGCCATTGCGCCCGCCCTTCACGCCACGTTGATGCAAATGGCCGAAGAGTTCCGCGCTGGCGGTGACGGCGGAAGGCTGGAGCTGAATGCCCGCACCCGGTTGACGGCGGCGGGCTTCGCCTCTGTCGATTACGTCGCAGTGGTCGATGCCGAAACGTTGGCGTCGCTCCATGTGTATGATGCGATGCGGCCCGCGCGTATTCTTGCCGCGGCCAAACTGGGCCGGGCGCGGCTGATCGATAACATCTCCGTTTCTTCAATGGAGAACCTTCCCATCAATCCCGATTAATTTGATGAACGGTTACATCGGCCTGTTTCTGTCGGCCTTTTTGGCTGCGACGATTTTGCCCTTTTCTTCTGAAGCGGTGCTGGCGGGGCTGACGGCGGCGGGCGGGTTCGATTGGCTATTGCTGTGGGCCGTGGCGACGGCGGGCAATGTGTTGGGCGCGATGGTGAATTGGGCGCTGGGCCGCTGGTGCCTGCATTGGCAAGGCCGCAAGTGGTTTCCCTTTAAAGTTGACGACCTCGACAAAGCCGACCATTGGTTTGCCAAATGGGGGGTGTGGAGTCTGCTGCTCAGCTGGGTGCCGATCATCGGCGATCCCATCACCTTTGCCGCCGGATTTTTGCGCGTCAATTTCTGGCTGTTTGCCG
>JANLGW010000083.1 GCA_024653965.1 Rhodospirillales bacterium | reverse complement strand
CCAACCCTAAAGATTATGTGTTCAACTTCATCTTCCTGCCCAAGGGAAAGTCGTTGTGAACGTCCATGCGCTGATTGCAGCCCTTGAGGCCGCCTTAGGGACCAAGGCCGTCGTCACCGACAGCAAAGCCATGGGCGCGTATCTGGATGAAATGCGCGGCCTTTACCGGGGTGTCTCACCCGCCGTCGTCAAACCTGCAAATACCAAAGAAGTATCTGAAATCGTTAAGCTTTGCGCCAATGCAAAGGCGCCCTTGGTGGTCCAGGGCGGCAATACCGGATTGGTCGGCGGCGCGGTGCCGGACGGTGCAATCGTGCTCAGTCTGGAACGCATGAACCGCATCGAAGCGGTAGACGCCATCAACCTGACCATGACCGTCGAAGCGGGCTGCATTTTGGCCAACGTACAGGCGGCGGCAGAGGATGCGGGTGTCTATTTCCCCTTAAGCCTTGGCGCCGAGGGCAGTTGCCAGATCGGCGGCAATCTTTCCACCAACGCGGGCGGCATACACGTTTTGCGTTACGGCAATGCACGCGATTTGGTGCTGGGCCTGGAAGTGGTGTTGGCCGACGGTCGGGTGTGGAACGGGTTGCGGGCTTTACGCAAAGACAACACCGGGTATGACTTAAAATCGCTGTTTTTGGGCGCGGAAGGCACGCTGGGCATCATCACCCGCGCGGTGCTGCGCCTTTACCCGCAACCCAAGGCCAAATGCGTGGCGCTGGCGGGTTGCGGTTCGGCTACCGACGCGCTGGCGCTGTTTCAAACCGTGCGTAGCCGCGCCGCCGAGGTGCTGTCGGCATGCGAATATCTGAACGGTTTTGCCCTCGATCTGGCGCAAAAACACGTCGAAGCAGCAAAAAGCCCCCTGGAAGGCCGCCATGAGGCCTATGTATTGCTGGAATTCACCTCTGCGGACATGGATGCGGATTTGAACGCCCGTATGGAAGCCGTGCTGGCGGAAGCGCTTGAGTCCACTCAAATCGAAGACGCCGTGATCGCGCAAAGCGGCCCCCAGGCGGACGCCATCTGGGCCTTGCGCGAAGCCGTACCCGAAGCGCAACGGCAAGAAGGTGGCTCGATCAAACACGACGTATCGGTGCCGGTGTCGAAAGTGGCAGAGTTCCTGGGCCTAGGGGCTGAATTGGTGGAAAAACGCATTCCCGGCGTGCGCCTGTGCGCCTTTGGCCACATCGGCGACGGCAACATCCACTTCAACCTCACCCAACCAGAAGGCGCTGATAAACAAGCCTTTTTGGACCTGTGGCAAGACACCAACCGGGCCGTACACGATCTGGTGCTGAGCATGAATGGCAGTTTTTCCGCCGAACACGGCGTGGGCCGCTTGAAACGCAAGGAAATGGCGCGGCTCAAAAACCCGGTGGAACTGGATTTGATGCGCACGCTCAAGCAAGCCTTGGACCCTCAAAACATCCTAAACCCCGGCAAGGTGCTGCCACCCGGCGAAGGCTCTCAGGAATAAGCCCCTAAAGCGTGAAGCCGCCCCGATCAATGTGCCCGATCAATGTGCCCGATCAATGTGTTAGAGGGCGATTCACGGGTTGGCTTGCAGCATTCTTGCTTCAAGCCAACCTGATCGCACTCTAGAGTCTTGTTTTTTCTTGATTTTGAAGCCTTTTTCCCACACTTTACGCCCTTCGCATTGGGGCATGGGTTTAAACGACGATGAACGGGCTTACCCGCTACATTTTCTGGCAGTTGTTTGTCGGCTTGGCGCTGGTCGCCACGTCGCTTTCCTGCGTGGTGTGGCTCACCCAATCGCTGCGGTTCGTCGACATGATCGTGAACCGCGGACTGTCGGCGGGCATGTTCATCTTCCTCACCGGTTTAATGATGCCCAATTTTCTGACCATTATTTTTCCCGTCAGCCTGTTCGCCATCGTCACCTTCACCTATCACCGCATGATTATGGACCGCGAACTGGTAGTCATGCGCGCGGCAGGGCTGGGGCCGATGAGCCTATCCAAGCCGGCGATTATCCTATCGATGCTGACCGTGGTTCTGGGTTATGTCCTATCCACGTATATCGTCCCGACGTCGTACACCCAGTTTCGCGAAATGCAGTGGGATATCCGTTACAGTTTTTCCCACGTGCTGCTGCGCGAAGGCACGTTCAACGAAGCCGCCAACGGAGTCACCGTTTACGTTCGCGAACGCACCGACGACGGGCAACTGCTGGGCGTGCTGGCGCACGACGACCGGAACGACCTGCATAGTTTCACCTTGATGAGCGAACGCGGCGCCATGGTGCAATCCGACGAAGGCGCCAAGGTGGTAATGTTCAACGGCTCGCGCCAGGATTTCGACAAACAAACCAAACAGCTTACGATCCTTTACTTCGATCGCTATGTATTTGAATTGGAAGCGCCAACAGCAACGGGAGAAGATCGCCACCGCGAACCGCGCGAACGTTCCATGGCGGAGCTGTTGGATCTCGATACCACTGGTTTAGACGAAAACACCATCGGTAAATTCCACGTGGAGTTCCACCGCCGCCTAGCGTTGCCATGGTCGGCGCTAAGTTTTGTCATGATCACGCTGAGTGTGCTGATGTCGGGCAGTTTCAGCCGCCGCGGCGAAGGCCGCCGAGTATTTGCGGCGATCCTTCTGGCGGCGGGCTATCAAGGCGCATTGCTGGCGATCCTCGACGCCGCAGCCAAAAATGAAGCGTTGCTTCCCACCGTCTATATCGTGGCGCTGTTGCCCACCCTGATCGGCGTGGCCGCACTGATGCTTCCCGGATGGCGCTGGCGCGCGCGGGTCACGCCAGGAACTCCCTCTGGCCCCATTTCTGGCCCCATCTCAAGACTTACCCGAGGTACGTCATGAGACTTTCCGGCACCTTATCGATCTACATCGGGCGCGCATTTTTGCTGAGCTTTCTGGCTTTTTTCTTCGGCCTATTAATGTTGGTTTTGCTTTTGGACGTGATTGAGCTGCTGCGCCGCGCAACCTCCAAACCGGACGTCACCTTTGCGATGGTCACGGAAATGGCGCTCTTAAAACTACCGCACATGGGCCAATTGCTGTTCCCGTTTGCGACGCTATTTGGCGGCATGACCGCATTTTGGCGTCTAACCCGCAGCCACGAACTGGCGGTAACCCGTGCGGCGGGCATCTCGGTATGGCAATTTTTATTGCCGGTGCTGATTTTGGCGTGCCTACTGGGCGTGTTCAAAGTCGCCGCCTTCAACCCACTGTCATCCATCACCCTTTCGCGATTTCAGGTTCTCGAAGCGCTGCATCTCAAGGGCCAAAAGAGCGTGCTGGCGATTTCTTCCAGCGGACTGTGGTTACGCCAAGGCACCGCGGAAGGACACGCCGTGGTGCATGCCAGCAACCTATTGCAACAGGGCAATCGAGTAGAACTGCTCAACGCCGTCACTTTCCTCTATCAGGGGCAAGACACCTTTATTGGTCGTATAGACGCGACCCGCGCGGTCCTGGGCGATGGCTTTTGGCGTATGGAAAATGCCTGGGTCAACACCCCTGAGGCTCCGCCGGAGCATCTCAATGAATATTGGCTTGAAACCGAACTGACGCTGGAACGCATCCAAGACAACTTCGCGCCACCAGAAACGATGTCGTTTTGGAAATTGCCAGAATTCATTCAAACCCTTGAAGACGCCGGATTCTCCGCCATCCGCCATCGGTTACAGTGGCACTCGCTACTCGCTTCGCCGCTGCTGATGTGCGCCATGGTGCTGATCGCGGCGACCTTTACACTTCGCCATGCCCGTCGCGGCGCCACCACATTCGTCATCGCCAGTGGGGTGTTAACGGGATTCATTTTGTACTTTTTTTCAGATGTGGTTTATGCCCTGGGGCTATCGGAGCGCATCCCTGTGACTTTAGCCGCATGGACGCCTTCCGGCGTCGCATTGATGTTGGGGCTTGCCATGTTGCTCCATCTTGAGGATGGTTAGCGCCACATGATCTTAAAACACACCCTATTAACTGGTTTGATCACCGCTTGGCTTTTTGTCGGCGGCGCGCCTGCGTTTGCCCAAGGCCAAACACCTTCAACGCCTGAAGACTCGCAGGCGGCAGCCTTTTCTGCCGATGAAATGACCCACGACAAAGAGATGGGGACCATCACCGCGCGCGGCAATGTGGAGGTCAACCAGGGCGGAAACACCCTATTGGCCGATGCCATCACCTACGACCAGACCAATGATATCATTCGCGCCACCGGCAACGTCACCTTGCACCGCCCCAGCGGTGAAGTGCTGTTTGCGGAAAAAATGGAAATTTCCGGTGACCTGAAAAACGGCTTAATCGAGGATCTGTACGCCATCATGGCAGACCAATCCCGGTTCGCCGCTAAGAGCGCTGAATTGGTAAACGATGAAACCATGACCCTGGATCGCAGCGTTTACTCCCCCTGCAAGCCGTGCCAGGACGACCCAAGTCGGCCCTTGCTGTGGCAGCTAAAGGCTGTGCGCGTGGTCCATGACCGCGTCAACAAGATCGTCGAATACGAAGATGCATGGCTAGAATTTGCGGGCATACCGGTGCTATACACGCCCTACCTGAGCCACCCCGACCCATCCATCAAACGCAAATCCGGCTTCCTCCCCCCCCACATGGGCGGATCGAGCAGTTTGGGGTTTGTCGCCAAAGTGCCGTATTTTTACGTTCTCGATGACTATTCAGACGTGACGTTGACGCCGATTGTGACGTCCCAAGAATATGGCGGCGTGGCCGGCGAATACCGTGAACGCTTCACCAAAGGGGAAATCAAAGCATCAGGCAGCGCAGCCTACGATGCCTCCAACAACGCCTTGGGCCATATCGACGCCAAATCGCGGTTCGATATCAATGAAACTTGGCGCTGGGGTGTGGATTTGAATCGCTCGTCCTCCGACACTTACATGCGCCGTTACGGCTTCGGAAACAAACCAACGTTAACCAGCCAGGCCTATATGGAAGGATTTAGAGGCAAAAATTACGCCAGCCTCAATGCCATGGCATTTCAAGGTCTCCGGGCAACGGACGATCCCGGTCTATCGCCCGTGGTACTCCCAATGGCCCAATTCAGCCATCAAGGTGAAGCAGACCGCTTAGGCGCCTACAACACATTTGACGCCAACATGGTTATGATTGGCCGCACGGGTGGCACGGATTCCACGCGTGTAAGCCTCAAGCCTTCTTGGAACCTGCCCTATACCGCGCCGATGGGGGATGTGTACAAGCTCAGCGCCTCAATGGGTATCGATTTTTTTAATGCCCAAGACCTTACCGTTCCGACCGAACGTGGGACCACGTACAACGGCTCCGCGCTGCGTGTTAACCCCGAACTCGCTTTCGATTGGCGTTGGCCGCTGGCGCGCCGCAGTGGCACGACTACTCAAATTGTAGAGCCGATCGGCCAAGTCATCGCCAGCCCCTACGGCGGCAACAGTTACAAAATGGCCAATGAAGACAGCCAAGATTTGGACTTCAATGACACCAACCTGTTCAGCGCCAACCGTTTTGCTGGTTATGATCGGGTGGAAAGTGGGCCGCGCGCCAACTACGGCCTAAAATGGGGTGTGTACGGCGACCAAGGCGGATCAACCAGCGTGCTGGTGGGACAGAGCTACCGCATGTCGGACGACGACACCTTCCAAACGGGTTCAGGTCTGGAAAATAACTCATCGGATTACGTCGCAAAGATGCAGATATCACCCGGCCCGCACCTGAACTTGCTGTACCGCACCCGCCTAGATAACGAAACCCTGGACTTCAAACGTAACGAAGTGGGCTTTTTGGGTAAAGCCGGATGGCTCACCTACGGTTCCGACTTCCTTTTCTTCGACCGTCAGCAAAACAGTGAATACGATGGCCGCAAAGAATTGAGCTACCTGTTGGGCGCCCAAGTGACGGACACGTGGTCGACCAGATTCTCAGGCGTACGCGACCTGACCACCGATGGGGGACTGCGTTCTATGCAGTTGGGAGTCGTTTATGACGACGAATGTTTCACCTTCGATACTACCATAAGCCGGAATTTCTACCTTGATCGCGAGATCAAGCCCACCGATGCGGTCATGTTTTACTTGGTCTTCAAGACCTTGGGCGAAGTCACGACCGACGTGTTCGCCAACTAGAACAAACGCCCCTGTTGCATGCCACAAAAATGGCGCGATAGTATGACAAACGGAGTTTTGACCCCATACCAACAAACTCCGGGGCAGAACAAATTGAAAGTTCGGGTTGAACCCTATGAACAAAAGCAGACCGATAGCGTTTCTGATTTTCCTTATGGCCGCCGTATTCACCTCAAACGTGGCTCCGTCAGTTGCGCGGGCGCAGCAACAAGATGGGTTGGGCATTGCCGCCGTGGTCAACGACGATGTCATTTCCATCTTAGATTTGCACATGCGCACCACCATGATTATCGAATCTTCGAACATGTCCAACACGCCGGAAACTCGCGCACGCATCATGCCCCAAATTCTACGGGGACTGATTGATGAAAAACTCATGTTGCAAGAAGCGCACAGCATCGGCCTGACTGTCGAACAAAAAGACATTGACGCCGGTTTCCAACGTATCGCGCGAAGCAACAACATGACGGTTGAACAACTGAGCGGACAAATGGATCAAATGGATGTGCCGTTATCCGCGTTGAACGCGCGCATTGAGGCGGAAATAGCCTGGCAAATGTTTGTCGGCCGCTCCTTGGCGCGCACCATCAAAATCAGCGAAGAAGAAATCAACGACGAAATCAAGCGCATCCAGACCAGCGCCGGACGCCCCGAATACCTGCTGGCGGACATCTACCTGCCGGTAGACAAACCGGACCAAGACGCAGAAGTGCATCAACTGGCCACCCGATTGATCGATCAGATGCATGCAGGCGCACCGTTCAACGCATTGGCCACCAACTTCTCGCGCGCACCATCCGCTGCGCTGGGTGGCGACATGGGTTGGGTTCAGGCCTCGCACCTCGATGCGGAACTGTTGAACGTGATAAGCCGCTTGCAACCGGGCGAGCTCTCCAACCCGATCCGCACACTGGGCGGTTATTATATCATGTTATTGCGTGAGGTTCGCACCAGTCCCGGCCTGGGAACAGGCGAATCCATCTTGAAACTCAGTCAATTCCACCTGCTGCCTTCCACGCCGGGCGGCGACCTTTCCGCAACAGAAGCGCAACTTACCACCCTCACGCAGGGCGTGACGTCCTGCGCCCAACTGGAAGCACTCGGCGCGCAATCGGGATCACCCATGTCGGGCCCGTTGGGCGAGGTGCCCCTATCCGCCATGCCTCAGGCAATGCGCTCGGTCTTGGAATCCCTGCCTGCCGGTCAACTCAGCCGACCCGTAGCCACCGGCGGCGGCTTGGCGGTGATGTTGATCTGCGAGCGCCAGGATCAGGGCGCGAACTCGGAAGCCGTTCGCAGCGAAATCACCCAACGGCTGACCAACGAACGGTTGGACGTGGCGGCACAACGCCACCTGCGCGATCTGCGGCGTCAAGCATACGTGGACATTCGCCTATAATGGAGCGCCGCCCATGATCCCCAGCCCCCTGGCGCTGACCATGGGCGACCCCGCCGGGGTTGGCGGGGACATTACGCTAAAAGCGTGGCTCAAGCGCGACGTTTGCCCACCATTTTTTGTCATCGACGATATTGAGCGCCTCACGGCCCTTGCCGCCCGCTTAAATCTCAATATCCCCATACACGCCATCGACAGCCCCGCCCAAGCGATGGACATCTTCACCACCGCCCTACCGATATTGCACCAGCCCTTGGCCGTTCCCTCCATACCCGGCAAACCCGACGCCGCCAATGCCAGGGCGACCCTCGCCGCCATTGAACGCGCGGTGGCGCTGGTGCAAAGCGGGCAAGCCGCCGCCGTCGTCACCAATCCCATTTCCAAAGACGTACTTTACGGCGCGGGATTCAAATTCCCCGGTCATACGGAATTTCTCGCCCATCTGGCGGGCGGCGGTGCGCAACCCGTGATGATGCTGGCCTGCGAAAAACTGCGCGTGGTGCTGGCCACGGTGCATGTGTCGCTCAAAGATGCCATCGCGCAACTCAGCACAGACGGCATCTGCACGATCGCCCGCATTACCCATGCAGCCCTAAAACGCGACTTCGCTATCGCCGATCCGGTGCTGGCGGTGGCGGGATTGAACCCCCATGCGGGTGAAGGCGGCGCCATGGGGCGCGAAGAAATCGACATCATCGCCCCCGCCATCAGACATTTGCAAAACGAGGGCATCAATGCCCAAGGCCCCTATCCGCCCGACACTTTATTTACGTCTAAGGCGCTACCGACCTATGACGCGGCGCTGTGCATGTATCACGATCAAGGCCTGATCCCGCTCAAGACGCTGGACTTTGAGCGCGGCGTCAACGCCACGCTGGGTTTGCCGTTTGTGCGTACCTCGCCCGATCACGGCACCGCGTTCGACATTGCGGGCACGGGCAAGGCTTCGGAACTCAGCCTTATCGCGGCGCTGAACATGGCAGCCCAGATGGCCGCGGCCAGGGGCTGACGATGGCGGACGAAAGCGACCGATTGCCGCCCCTGCGCGACATCATCAAACAATTTGATCTGGCGGCCAAAAAACAGCTAGGGCAGAACTTTCTGCTCGATCTCAACCTCACGGCGCGCATCGCCCGCACCGCCGGGGATTTGAGCCGCACCACCGTCATTGAAGTCGGCCCCGGCCCTGGTGGACTGACCCGCGCCATCTTGGCCGCCGGAGCAAAAAAGGTAGTGGCGGTGGAGCGTGACGATCGCTGCATCGAAGCGCTCAACGCCTATCTGCTGCCCGCTTATGCAAAAAAGTTGGAAATCGTCGCGGGCGACGCGCTGGAGCAAGACTTCGAAGCGCTTGCTCCCGCGCCCCGGCGCATCATGGCGAACCTACCCTATAACATCGCCACGCCATTGTTGATCGGCTGGCTCAAACGCGTGCATGCCGACGCCAATGCGTTTTCCGGCTTCACCTTGATGTTTCAAAGCGAGGTCGCCGACCGCATCACCGCCAAGCCGCGTACCAAAGCCTACGGGCGGTTATCGATCATGTGCCAGTGGCTGTGTCAGGTGCGCCCCGAATTCAACATTGATGCACGCGCCTTCACCCCACCGCCGAAAATTCAATCCACCGTGGTGACGCTCACACCCCGCTTAGCCCCGCTCGCCCCCGCCAGCTGGGATACGATGGAAAAGGTCGTAGCCGCCGCGTTCGGACAGAGGCGCAAGATGCTGAGGCAAAGCCTAAAGAGCTTAGGGCTCGACCCGGCGGAAGTCGGCATCAATGAAACCGCGCGCGCCGAAGAACTGGGCGTCGAAGACTTCGCCAAGCTGGCGCGGCTGCTGGAAAACAAACAACCATGAACGCCTCCCTGTTTTTACAGGGCCTGGGGCTGGGTGCCGGACTGATCATCGCCATCGGCGCGCAGAACGCTTACGTGTTGCGCCAGGGGTTGAAGCGCGAACACCACTTAGGCATCGCCGCCGTGTGTGCGCTCTCCGACGCGCTCCTCATCACGCTGGGTGGTGCGGGCGTAGGCACGTTGATCGCTTCCACGCCTGTCTTGGCCAGCGGGGCGGCAGCGTTGGGGGCGGCATTCCTGTTGGTCTATGGCGCGTTGGCATTTCGCCGTGCGTGGGTGGGCGAAGCGCTGAACAATGGTTCCGATGCACCGCCCGCACGCACGCTCAAATCCGCCCTGCTCACCGCGTTGGCGTTTAGCCTGCTGAACCCGCACGCTCTGCTCGACACCGTGGTGCTGCTGGGCAGCATTTCGGGTCAGTACGCTTGGGACGCGCGGGTTTGGTTTTTGACTGGCGCCATGATCGCCTCATTCACGTGGTTTTTCACCTTGGCCTTTGCTGCCGGTTATTTGGCCCCTTTGTTTCGCAAACCCAATACGTGGCGCATCCTTGATGGATTGATCGGTTGCGTGATGTGGGCGATCGCGGCGAGTTTGCTCAACGGCGCTTTTTTGTAACTAGAGCGCGCCCCTAACTCGGCAAAAATTTTTCGCTGAAGATGCTGGACATCGCCATGCCCATTTCCGTCGCCGCCCGTTCCGTGGCGTCAACCAGACCCGGCGGCCCACACAGGTAAGTTTCCGGCTGCAGCCCCTTTGCCAAATCAATTTTTAGATCACGTTTAAGCGCATCGACGGGCGTGCCGGTAAATCCTTGCCAACCGTTTTTGGCCTTCCACACGCAAATATCGATACGCAGATTTGGCAACAAGGACTTCACTTCATCTAATTGCGCTTGAGCGAACAAATCATCTTCGGTGTTGACGCCAAGATACAGGTGCGCGTCGTTCATTTCGCCGAACGCGGCCATTTGCCGCAGCATCGACAACATCGGAGCCAATCCCGTTCCGCCCGCCACAAATCGCCGGGGGTTGAGACTGCCCGCTTGTAAAACAAAACTGCCCTGCGGACCACGAGCATGAATTTTGTCGCCGATCTTGGCTATATCTTTCAGCCACGTTGAAAATTTACCGTTCGGCTGCAGGCGAATGAGAAATTCAAACGTGCCATCCCAATTGGGCGCGTTGGAAAGCGAATACGCCCGCGACGTCGGACTGCCAGGAATGATCAGTTCCATGTACTGCCCCGGCTCAAACGAAGCGCCACCTTCCACGACCTTAATTTCCAGACGCACGACCTGACCGCCTAAATCTTCGATGGCGACCACCGCACACTCCAGTTCCGGCACCGGACCCGCCGTGATATGGGCTAGATCGGTGGGAACCTCGACTTCCAGGTCGCCTTTGGGATGAGTGCAGCACATCAAGATGCCGCCGGCCTTGGCCTGCTCAGGGCTTAGGGCCGCGTCGGAATGATCGCTCAACGCATAATCACCCTTGGAGCAGGTGCCACTGCAGGTTCCGCATGTGCCGGAGCGACACGTGGACGGCAGCGTAATCTCCGCTTTCGCCGCAGCGGCAACCAAATCTTCGTCTTCGCCGCAAACAAAGGAAATCGACTGCCCATCACGGGTATGCAGCCGAACGGTATGCTTTACAGTCATTGAGAACTTCCTGAATTAAAAATTCAAAATTTTGACGCGTAAAAGCCGGGGCAAGAATCCCCGCCCCGGCTTAAACACATTACCCTTAGCTTGCTTTTTGCAAGATCGCGGCCAAATCGGCCTCCGGCGTGGTGATCGCTTTGATGTTGAACGCTTCCACCAACTTGCCCAACACCGCCGGCGTAACAAAGCCCGGCAAGGTCGGCCCGAGGTGGATGTTTTTGATGCCCAGAGCGAGCAACGTCAGCAGCACGGCGGCGGCCTTTTGCTCGAACCAAGACACGATCAACGACAGCGGCAGATCGTTGACTTCACATTCGAAGGCGTTGGCCAACGCGCTCGCCACCTGAATGGCGGAGTAGCTGTCGTTGCACTGCCCCATATCGAGCAGGCGCGGCACGCCGCCGATGTCGCCCAAGTCTTGATCGTTAAAGCGATACTTGGCGCAACCGAGCGTCAAGATCACGGTATCTTTCGGCGTTTGCGCCACGAAGTCGGAATAGTAATTCCGGCCCTGCGCCGCACCGTCGCAACCGCCCACCAAGAAGAAGTGTTTGATCGCGCCGCTTTTGACGGCGCCGATCACCACGTCCGCCACGCCCAACACCGCTTCGCGGCCAAAGCCGATGGTGATGGATTTTTCTTCACCCGAAGCCGTGAAACCCGGCAGCGCCTTGGCGGCCTGAATCAGAGTGGAGAAATCGGAATGATCGTTGAAATGACGCAACCCAGGCCAGCCCACGGGGCCGGTGGTGAAGATGCGGCCGCGATAGCTCGCCTGCGGTTCGATCAAGCAATTCGACGTCATCAGAATGGGCCCGGGGAAATTGGCAAAATCCGTCTGCTGGTCTTGCCAAGCGCCACCATAATTAGCCACCAGGTGGTCATACTTTTTCAAGCCCGGATAGCTGTGCGCCGGAAGCATTTCGCCGTGGGTGTAAACGTTGATCCCGGTATTTTCGGTTTGCTTCAGCAACGCTTCCAGATCGACCATGTCGTGGCCGGACACCAAAATCGCTTTACCCGTAACCGGCGTAACCCGAGCCTGGGACGGTTCGGGGCTGCCGAATTTTGCGATATGACCGGCATCTTGCATGCCCATGACCTTGAGGTTCAGGGTGCCGAGCGCCAAGGCCTGACCGACCAGAGCATCGACATCGGTCGGATTGGACGCCAGAAAATCAATCGCGGCATCGATGCCCGCATAAACTTCATCGCTTTCCTGGCCCAACATCAAGGCGTGGTGGGCATACGCACAAACCCCCTTAACGCCGTACAAGATCAGGGCGCGAAGGCCGACAATGTCTTCCCCGACTTCGGCTTCCCCGGCGCGCACGCCGGCCATTTGAGCCTGAGCCAGCAACTCACCCGGATTGGCGGGAATAACCCACGCCGCAGGGCCGGTAACAACTTTCGCCGCATTGCCCGCCGCCGCTTGATAAGCCGCTTTAACACGTTCGCGGATTTCTTGGGCTTCGTTGATCATGGCGGTAAAACGCGCCGGATTGAAATTGACGTTGGTCAGCGTGGTGAACATGGATTTCATGACAAACGCACTGGCGGCGTTGTCGCCGACGCCCACGGAGCGCGCCAAGGTATTGACCTGAGAAACGCCCTTAACGGCATGAATCAACAGATCTTGCAGGTCGGAAGTCTGCGCGTCTTTGCCGCAATTGCCCCGTTCACTCGAGCAGCCGGCAACACCGTCCACGCGGGCGGTTTGTTCGCATTGATAACAAAACATGGAATGGATTCCCCTGAAATAGATGGAGTGATGGATGAAAAGTTCCGCCGTCTTGTTTCGCTTGCGGCGTTTTATATGACGCATTTCTTATGAACACTTCATAAGATAGATTTCAAATACATCTTATGAAGAAGCGACAATTGCCTGTCAATGGCAATTGATTCTCAAACATGCTAATAAGCGGCAAAGCGGCAGAGGTAACGAGAATGCGCCTGACAAAATTTACCGATAACTCCTTGCGGGTTATCATTTACGTATCGGCGAACGGCGACCGCAAGGTCAACATCTCCGAAATTGCCGATGCTTGCGTCATTCCCCGCAATCACCTGACCAAGGTCATCCACACCATGGCCACCAAAGGCTTGATCACAACCACCCGCGGCAAGGGCGGCGGCGTCAGCATGGCCCGCCCGCCCGATCAGCTCAAGGTTGGCGAGATCATTCGCGCCATGGAAGGGGTTGAAGAAATCATCAACTGCGAAACGCCAAAATGTCCCATGGCGCGCCTGTGTGAACTGCGCTCTATTTTGCACAAAGGACAAAACGCATTTTTTGCCGCCATGGATGAATACACCGTGGCCGATTTGATCAATCAGCCCAAAATCTTTTCAAAGCCCCCCGTGGCAAAAATGCAAAAGGCGCGTTAAACGGATGAAATCATGACGGACGAAACCATACAAAAATCGCGTTTCGATTTGCTGTGGTACGGCATCAGCGCCACCCTGCTGCTGATCTCGGCCAGTTATTTCGTCGCCATCTTGCAAGCCAACAGCGTCAACGGTCTGGCGCTCAACGAAATTTTGATGACCGCGCTGCAAGGCGCCGGGCTGACACTCATCGGCTCCGGCGCGCTCACCTCCGGCGGCCAGGAAAGCGTGCGCAAGTTTCTCAATACCATCGGCATTCCGGGCAACCTTCACGGCCCCGCCACCTGCGCCGCCAGCGCCGTTTTGTTAGGCATCGGCTTCTTCACGCACCAGATGCTGGACGATTATTATTACGATCAAGGCATGGCGCACTACGAAGCAGGTGATCTGACGGAATCGCGCGATGCATTTTTGCACGCCCTGCAATTGAACGATCAAGACCTGCGGGTGCACCTAGCCATCGGGCGTGTGTATGAAACCTTGGGCGATCTGGAAGAAGCGCAAGGCCATTACATCCAGTCCGTCGAAGAAGGATTTCCGGACGGCTTCAACCGCTTGGGCCATGTGCTCATCCATTCCGACGAAACCTTACGCGCCGAAGCGCTGCTGCGGCTCGGTCTGCAACGTTCCTACGGACATGGGCAACAGACCGCCGAGGCACTGGATACCCGCCACCTGCTGCACCGCAATTTGGGCTGGGCGCTGATCAACCAGGAAAAATATCCGGACGCCTTAAACAACCTGCAAGCGGCCCTCGACGTTTACGCCGCCGACGTGCCCAAAGACGCATCCAAGGATGGGGCCAAACCTTCCTCCATCGGCTTCACCTATTGCCTGCAGGCTTATGCGTTCGAAAAAAGCGGCAAGGTGGATGACGCCAAACAGGCATGGACCGACTGCCTGAACCGCGCCCAGCCGGAAATGATCTCGGAATTTGAATGGCTGATCAAAATTGGCCGCAGCGACATCGCCAGCTGCATCGAAACCCGCATGATCGTCGCCGGTGTGGACCCGACGGTCCACCCGCTCGACCTGCCCGTCTGCGTGATCAAACCAAAAGCGAGTGGGGGTTAAGCATCCGCCTTGATCATCATTGTATATTATGGCAATATACAGTGATGATCGACTTTGAGCGGATTGACGGCTTTCAGTGGGACGACGGAAACGCGCGCAAGAGCGCCGATAAGCACGGCGTCGACCAAGCCGAGGCGGAACAGGTGTTTTTCAACGAGCCGCTTTTAGTCGTCGATGACGCAGGGCATAGCCGGAGCGAACCGCGCTTTCATGCCCTTGGCGTCACCCATGAAGGACGCAGGTTGCATGTGACCTTCACGCTTCGAGACAAACAAACGAAAATCCGCGTGATTTCGGCCCGGGATATGCATCGCAAGGAGCGCACACGCTATGACCAAGAAGCTTAAACCCATGCCAAAATTCAAAAGCGAAGCGCAAGAACGCGCCTATTGGGAAACCCATGATTCCAGCGATCACATTGATTGGAGCAAGGCCGAGCGCGTGCGCCTGCCCAACTTGAAGCCTTCCACTAAGGCGATCTCTTTGCGGTTGCCCGTCGATCTGCTGGAACGCATCAAAATCGCCGCCAACAAACAAGACGTGCCTTACCAATCGCTGATCAAGGTGTGGCTGGCGGAGAAGATCGGCGCGGCCTAAAGGGCAACGCCTAAATCCTTCCGCATTTCGTCCTTCAGTCTCTTCATTACGGCGGGACGATCTGGATGGGTTTCTCCATCAATCGGATTTGTTTCCAGATATTGACCTAACAAACCTCGCACTTCATTCGAACCCATAAGCTCACATATGCTTATCCAATGGCCGCTACGAATAGCCGTCTCTCTTGATGGGGTAATATCAGCCTCAGTAACAGAACTAAGGAACCCGATATAGGCTTCCTTCTTTTCCTGAAAATTTCGATTTCTGGTGGCTGATTTATTTGTCAGCCAGGACTGCAGAACTATGACGATCAATCCGCCAAGACCAGCAGTAGAAATAAATTCAAGCCAAGCCATTGCCCTACTCCTCCCCCTTCCCGCACAACACCCGCACAAATTCATACAAACCCGTGCGGCGCATTTTTTTGAGGCGTTCGGCTTTGAGGATGGCTTGCACTTCGGCGACGCTATCGGCGACGTCCACATTGACCACGATGTAATCGTATTCGTCGTAGTGGCTCATTTCGTCGGCCGCTTTGGCCATGCGTTTTTGAATCACGTCTTCGGGGTCTTGGGCGCGGGTGCGCAGGCGGTTTTCCAATTCTGGCTTCGACGGCGGCAGGATGAAGATCGTCACCAGATCGGTGCGCGCCTTTCCCGCCAGTTGCTGGGTGCCCTGCCAATCCACGTCGAACAGCACGTCCTTGCCCGCTTTCAGTGCGGCCTCCACCGGCGCGCGCGGCGTGCCGTAGGAATTGTCAAACACCGTCGCGTGCTCCAAAAACTCGTCGTTTTCCACCATCTGATGGAACTTTTCTTTGGGGATGAAAAAGTAATCCTTGCCCTCGACCTCGCCTAAACGCGGCGAGCGCGTGGTGGCGGAAACGGACATGGTCAGTTCCGGCTCGCGCGCCAGAAGTTCACGCGAAATGGTGGTCTTGCCCGCGCCCGAAGGCGACGACATCACCAGCATCAAACCGCGACGGCGGATGTTTTGTGGATCATTCAATGTTTTGCACCTGTTCGCGGAATTGTTCGATGACGGCTTTCAAATCCAAGCCGATGCGGGTCAGTTCGGTGTCGGAAGATTTGGAACACAGCGTATTGGCTTCGCGGTTAAATTCCTGACACAGGAAATCGAGCCGACGGCCCACCGGCTCGGCCTCGCCCAGCAGATCGCGCGCGGCGGCGATGTGTGCGCTCAGGCGGTCCAACTCTTCACGCACGTCGGCTTTGGTCATGATCAGCGCGGCTTCTTGCGCCAGACGCGCCGGATCGATGGCGGAAGCATCGAGGGTCAGTTGTTCGATCTGCTGCACCAGGCGTTCGCGGATGGCTTCGGGCTGGGTGGAGGCCAAATCGCCCGCTTGCTCCGACAGGGTTTCAATCTCGGCCAGTTGATCGTGCAGCACACCACCCAAACGCTGGCCCTCGGCCTCGCGCCCGTCGGCCAGTTGATCGAGCGTTTGTTCCAACCCGGCCAGCAGATCGCCTTCCAACGCTTCGCGTTCATCGGGCGTGGGTTCATCGTCGATTTGTTCCAACACGCCCCTGAGGCCCAAAATGCCGTCCACGCTAGGCGGGCGGGCATCGGGGCGGGCGGTTTGCACCTTATCGACGGCGGCCAACACCTGATCGAGCACGTCGTCGTTGATGCGCACCTGCGACAGCGGGCGGGTCCAGGTGATATCGAGATTGAGCGAGATGTTGCCGCGTTTGAAGCGCTTGGCCACACGGTCGCGGGCGGAGGCTTCCAACGCATCGAAACCGCGCGGCAGGCGCAGACGCACGTCCAGCCCCTTGCCGTTGACGCTTTTTGCTTCCCAGCCCCAGGTACACGTCTCCGTGGACCCGTCGGCGCGGGCAAATCCGGTCATGGATGAAATGGTCAAGCGTTACCCCCCTTTACTCTAGGGCCGGATCGCTTTAGGTGGAACCCCACCTAAAGCGTGAATCCGCCCCTATCAATATATTAGAGGGCGATTCACGCAATAGGTTGAAGCAAGAATGCTTCAACCTATTGCGATCGCACTCTAGGCTTTCTTTATAACCCTCGAAGGTGAAGGCAACAAGAAGCGGGCTTATCAAGCGCCCTGAGATGGTGCAAGCTAACGCTTATGAGGCAGCCAAAATCCATCCTGATTACCGGCGCCAGCAGCGGCATTGGCGAGGCGCTGGCCTTGGAATACGCGGCCCCAGGCGTGCATCTGGCGTTAAGCGGGCGCGACGGCGCACGTTTGGAAGCCGTCAGTGAGCAGTGCCGAAATAAGGGCGCCGAAGTGCTGGCCGCCGTGTTGGACGTCACCGACCGCACCGCTATGCGGGCATGGATCGCGCAAGTCGATTCGGCCCATGCGCTCGATCTGGTGATCGCCAACGCGGGTATTTCCGGCGGTGCGGGCACGGCGGGCGGTGAAAACGAAGATCAGGCGCGGGCCATTTTCGACGTCAACTTCACCGGCGTGCTCAACACCATCTGGCCCGCCATCGACGCCATGCGCTTGCGAAAACGCGGGCAGATCGCCATCACCAGTTCCATCGCGGGCATGACGCCGTTGCCCGGCGCGCCCGCGTACTCGACCTCTAAGGTGGCGGTGAAAGCCTATGCCGAAGCGCTGCACGGCGCGCTAAAGCCCGAGGGCATTATCGTCACCGCCATTTGTCCGGGTTTCGTTGAAAGCCGCATCACGGAGCAAAACAATTTCCCCATGCCGTTTTTCTTAGGCGCGCCCAAAGCCGCGCGCATCATTCGCTTAAGCCTGACCAAGCGCCGCGTCAGCATCATCTTCCCCTGGCCGTTGGCGGCGGCGGCATGGCTGATGGGGCTGTTGCCGCCGTGCTGGCGGGTGTGGATTTTATCGCGCGCGCCAAAAAAAACCTGACCCTTTCGCCACTTCATGGATAAGAGGCTATCATGAACCGCACCCTTCGCTCTCGGGCCTTCGTTTTAGTGGCATCGATGTTTTTTCTCGCCGCAGCGCCTGCGCCCGCCCACGCCACCGACGGTTTCGCCAACGGCCTCGATCTAAAGGGCTGGTGCGACAACATGGATAGGGACGACATTCACTGGGGACTGTGCGTCGGTTCCATCACCGCCGCGCATGATGTCGTGATGACCTATCAAAACGCGGGCGTGGGTGGCCAAGCGGTATGCACGCTCATGTCCAACAGCCGCAGCGACATCATCCAGGCGGTTATCGAATACATGGCGCAACATCCAGACGAGCTCGAATACTCGCTGGGCGATGTAGTGCTGTCGGCTTTGGCCGATAAATTTCCATGCCCCAGCAGCGAGTGATCAATTGGCGTTGGTGGCGTCATTGGGGGCGCCATTCAGCGCGCGTTTGATCTTGCGCCACTTGGCGACGTTTTGATTGTGTTCTTCAAGCGTCTTAGCGAACACATGCCCACCTGTACCATCGGCGACGAAATAAAGCGCATCGGTTTCGGCGGGATGGATGACCGCTTCCAATGATGCCTTGCCGGCCAACGCGATCGGCCCCGGCGGCAGACCCATAACCAAATAGGTGTTGTAGGGGCTGTCGATTTTCAAATCGTCGCGCGTCAACGCCCGCCTCAAGGGGCCGGAGCCTTCGGTCAGCGCGTACACCACGGTAGGATCCGATTGCAGGCGCATGCCTTTGTTCAAACGGTTTAAAAACACCGCTGCCACCATCGGGCGTTCATCGGCAACGCCGGTTTCTTTTTCGACGATGGACGCCAACGTCAACAATTCCTGCGACGACTTCAAGACGAAATCCTTGGGCCGTTTGCCCCACGCCGCGCGCACCGCATCTTCCATGGCCGCCGACATGTTCAACACCATGTCCACGCGTTCGTCGCCCCACGAATAATGATAGGTCTCGGGCAGCAACCAGCCTTCATCGGGAATGGCGGTAAGCGGGCCTTGCAGGCCTTCGGCGTCTTGAATCAAGATCATCGCCTCGGTCACGGTCAGGCCTTCGGGCAGGGTCAATTTGCGCACCACGGTCTTGCCGCTTGCCAGCAGCTTCAACACGTCGTCGATGGAAGCCCCAGCAGGCACCAAAAATTCGCCCGCGCGCAAACGGCGGTGTTGGTCGCTGGCGCGCGCCCACAGGCGAAATACCAAAGCGTCGGAGACCACGCCGTTGCGCACCAGCGTATCGGCAATGCTGATCACGCCGCTGCCTTGCTCGATAACGACATGCGTATCGGCCTGATGCGGCCCCGGCTGGCGGGCTTGGCCTTCGATGTAAAAATAACTGCCCCCAACGGCGATCAAACCGATGAGGGCAGCGCTAAATAATAAAGCCAGGACGTGCTTCATTGCGCCGCCCCCCGCCCGCACGCTTAATCGAACGCCTTGAAGATCAGCGATGCATTGGTGCCGCCAAAGCCGAACGAGTTCGACAGCGCCGCGCGCACCCTGCGTTCCTTCGCGTGGTGCGGCACCAAGTCGATGTCGCAGCCTTCGTCCGGGTTATCCAAGTTGATCGTCGGCGGAACGATGCCGTTTTGCACCGCGAGGATGGAAAAAATCGCTTCCACCGCGCCCGCCGCGCCCAACAGATGGCCAGTTGCCGATTTGGTCGACGACATGGAAAGTTTGTATGCCGCGTCGCCGAAAGCGCGTTTAACCGCGCCCAGTTCGATCACGTCCGCCATGGTCGAGGTGCCGTGCGCATTGACGTAATCAATGTCTTCGGGGTTGAGGCCCGCACGTTTCATCGCGGCCTTCATGCACCGGAACGCGCCGTCGCCGTTGGGCGTTGGGGCGGTGATGTGGTAAGCATCGCCCGTCAGACCGTAACCGACGATTTCGGCATAAATTTTCGCGCCGCGCTTTTTGGCGTGTTCCAGTTCTTCCAGCACGACAACGCCCGCGCCTTCGCCCATCACAAAACCGTCGCGATCTTTGTCCCATGGCCGCGAGGCAGTGGTCGGATTATCGTTGCGCAGGGTGCTGAGCGCCTTGGCCTGGGCAAAGCCCGCCATGCCGACACGGCAACACGCGGCTTCGGTGCCGCCCGCTACCATCACATCGGCGTCTTCCCACATGATCAAACGCGCAGCATCGCCAATGGCGTGCGCGCCGGTGGAACACGCCGTAACCACGGCATGGTTCGGGCCTTTAAGGCCGTATTTGATCGACACTTGGCCCGAGACCAAGTTGATCAAACTGGCGGGGATAAAAAACGGGCTGAGCCTGCGCGGCCCGCCGCCGCCGCCGTCGACGATCAGGGAACCACGGCACATCTCCGGCAAACCGCCGATGCCCGAACCGATCAGCACGCCGGTTTTAAACTGTTCATCATCAGTCTTAGGCTGCCAGCCAGAATCTTCGATCGCTTGTTGCGCGGCGGCCATGCCATAAACGATAAAATCGTCTACACGGCGACGATCTTTCGACGAGATGTAGGTATCCGCGTTGAACTCGCCCGGACCGGTGCCCATCGGCACCTGACCGGCGATCTTGGCGGTAAGATCGGAAACATCAAAACTTTCGATGGCATTGATGCCGGATTCGCCGTTGATCAGTTTACGCCAAGTGGCGTCAACACCGTCCGCAAGCGGTGAAACCATGCCCATACCGGTAACAACTACACGACGCATTATGCCCCCAATGACCTAACTTTTGTCATTTCCGTCGACGATTAAAGAACTATAGCAGATTTTCATCTCAATAAAGCCTTAAGGCCTTCAGTAAAAAGGCGGAGGACTGCTTTCGCCATATGGCACAGCACCCCCCCGCCAATTTTCTACACCGACAAAACAAACCTTAAGCGTTTGCACTGCTGATGAAATCGATCGCGTCTTTAATGGTGAGAATTTTCTCAGCCGCGTCATCCGGAATTTCGCAACCGAATTCCTCTTCAAACGCCATCACCAGTTCAACGGTATCCAAGCTGTCCGCGCCCAGATCGTCGATAAAACTGGCGTTTTCAGAAACCTTGGATTCGTCAACGCCCAGGTGCTCGATGACGATTTTTTTAACGCGGTCCGCGACATCACTCATGTCTGAAATCCTCAAATAAGGTGTTGTTAAACTTAAGAATCCTTGCCGAAAACGCCGCCCGTAACTGCCCATAAAAGGGCGGATTTCCGTGCGGCACGGACTCCAAAACAGAGACCCCGCCAAGACACCCTGGCGAAGAAAGCCCCGTTTCGTAACATACTTTATCGGGCATGGCCAGTACCCGAAAAGCCTAAGTTTTCCACCGCCTCGGGTGGACCACTGATAGACCACTGGCGGATTAGATCATGGCCATGCCGCCGTTGACGTGCAAGGTCTGGCCGGTAACGTAGCTGGCTTCAGCGCTGGCAAGATACACCACCGCGCTGGCGATGTCTTGCGGCCCACCCATGGCGCCAGCGGGAATCTTGCCCAAAATGGCCGTTTTTTGCTGCTCGTTCAGCGCATCGGTCATCGGCGTGGCGATAAAACCGGGGGCCACGCAATTGACCGTAATGCCCCGCGCGGCGACCTCCTGGGCCATCGATTTCGACATGCCGATCAGGCCCGCCTTGCTGGCGGCATAGTTACACTGCCCCGCATTGCCAGTGACGCCGACGATGGAAGTAATGGAAATAATGCGCCCAAAGCGCGCTTTCATCATCGTTTTCAGACAGGCGCGAGAGAGCTGAAACGCGGATTTAAGATTGACGTTGAGCACCTGATCCCAGTCTTCGTCCTTCATGCGCATCGCCAGCGTATCGCGCGTCAACCCAGCATTATTGACCAAGATATCCACTTGGCCCATGGCCGCCGAGGCATCGGCGATCAATTGCTCCGCCGCACCCTCCTCGCCCAGCCGCGCAGGCGTGACATGAACGCGCGAACCCAACTCGGCGGCGAGCGCGGTCAAAGCGTCGGCGCGGGTGCCCGACAGCGCCACTTCGGCCCCTTGGGCATGCAGCGCCTTGGCGATGGCCCCGCCGATGCCGCCGGAAGCCCCGGTGACCAACGCTTTTTTGCCGCTTAAATCAAACATGCTTATTCCCCCGAATCCGGATCGTTTGAAAGATTGTGCCGCTTACAGCGACGCCAGGAAAGCCTCAATGTCGTCCGGGCCGCCGACATTGCTGCCTTCGATGCCCTCGACCCGCTTGGCTAAGCCCGACAAAACCTTGCCCGCGCCAACCTCGACCATACGGTCCACACCCAATTGGACCATTTTTGTCATGCTTTCGCGCCAACGCACGGTGCCGGTAACCTGGCGCACCAGCAAATCTTTGATCAATGCCGGGTCCGTCACCGGCTCGGCGATGACGTTGGCGATGACGGGCACACAGGGCGCCACCATTTTGACCCCCGCCAGCGCCTCGGCCATCACGTCGGCGGCGGGCTGCATCATGGCGCAGTGAAACGGCGCGGAAACAGGCAGCATGATCGCGCGCTTGGCGCCGCGTTCCTTAGCCAATTCGGCGGCGCGCTCCACGGCGGCTTTCGCCCCGGAAATAACCACCTGGCCGTCGGCGTTATCGTTGGCCGGGGTGCAAACTTCCGTTTCGGTGGCGCATTCGGCGGCGACTTGGGCCGCAGTAGCCCAATCCAGGCCGAGCAGCGCCGCCATGGCGCCCGCGCCCACCGGCACCGCGCTTTGCATGGCGTTGCCGCGAATGCGCAGCAAACGGGCCGCATCGCCGACACTAAACGTGCCCGCCGCCGCCAGCGCCGAGTATTCGCCCAGCGAATGCCCAGCGACATATGCCGCCTGCGTGGCGAGATCAAAACCCTTATCCTTCAGCACCGCAAACGCCGCCAGCGAGACCGCCATCAAGGCGGGTTGAGTGTTGGCGGTCAGCATCAAAGCGTCATCGGGACCATTAAAAATAACGTCCGAGAGCCTTTCGCCGAGTGCGGCGTCGACTTCATCAAACACCGCCTTGGCGACGGGAAACGCATCATAAAGCGCCTTGCCCATGCCCACCGCCTGCGAACCCTGCCCCGGAAACACCATTGCGCGTGTCATGTTTTCGCCTCTCTTTGCAAGTGGATCATAAATATGTAGTACTTAAGGAAGAACGTGTTGGGCTGTTCCTACACGAGCCTGCGCAACTGTCAAGAATCGTTCGCCTGCACGCCCCCGACCCCACAGAGCCCAAGGCCCGCCACTTATGCAAGTCGATACCTTCATTATTTCCGCGCTCTTGGTTTTAGCCGCCGCATCGGTGGCCGTAACGCTGTTTCGCCATCTCGGCTTAGGCTCCGTGCTGGGGCTGTTGGTGGCCGGGATCGCGGTCGGCCCCTATTCTCCGGGTTTTTACGTCACCACCCATGTCGAGGACGTGCGCCAATTTGCCGAATTGGGCGTGGTATTGCTGCTGTTCGTCATCGGCTTGGAAATGAACCCGCGCCGCTTGTGGTCCATGCGCCGCGAGGTGTTCGGGCTAGGTACTCTGCAGATCATCGTCACCGGCATCATCATCGCCGCTTATTTCTCTTTGTATCAAAGTTCGTGGCAGGTCGCCCTGCTGATCGGCATGACGTTCGCCCTCTCATCCACCGCCTTTGTCATGCAATTGCTGCAAGAACGCGGTGAAATCGCCACCAAACACGGCATCACTGCATTTTCCATCCTCCTGATGCAGGACTTGGCCATCGTGCCGCTGTTGGCGGTGGTGCCGATCCTGTCCACCGTCGGCACGTTATCTTCCGAAGTGCCGTTGTGGGAACAGCTGACGATCGTCATCGGCATGTTCGCCTTAGTATTCGCGTTTGGCCGCTACATCTTGCCGTATGCGCTCAACCATATGGCCAAACAGGGCAACCAAGACGGCTTTTTGCTGGCCATTTTGATGGCCGTATTCTTAGCCGCATGGGCCATGCATCAGGCTGGCATTTCCATGGCGCTGGGCGCGTTTTTGATGGGCATGCTGCTTTCGGGCTCACGCTACCGGCTGCAAATCCAGGCCCACATCGAACCTTACAAAGGCTTGCTGATGAGCGTGTTTTTCATCGCCGTCGGCATGTCCATCAACTTGCAGGCCCTGGCCGAACAACCGCTGCTGTTCGCCCAGCATACCCTCGTCATCGTCGCCATCAAGCTCGTGGTGCTGTTCGTTTTGGCGCTGGCGTTCGGCATTTCCAAGCCGCTTTCGACCAAGGTGGCCTTTTACTTGGCCCAAGGCGGTGAATTCGGCTTCGTGCTGTTCGGTTCGGCCAAGGCGCTACAGGTGATCGACGACGCTACCTTCGTGCTCGCCATCGGCATTATTTCGGTGACCATGCTGGCGACCCCGCCGCTGGTGCGTTTGGGCAACATTCTGGCCGCGCGTATAGAGCGCAAGCGCGACGACATGGGCGCGCTGCGCTACCCCGAAAGCCAAGTCGCCGACAACCAACAGCTGGTCATTTTAGGCGGATTTGGCCGCGTCGGACACGCCGTGGCGGCGATTTTGCACAGCAGCGACGTCCCGTTCATCGCCTTCGACACCGACCCCGCACAGGTGGCTCAAGGGCGCAGCGACGGCATGCCGGTGTATTACGGCTCCATCGGCGATCCATCGATCCTGTCGGCGGCGCATGTGGAACGGGCGTCGGTGGTGGTCATCACCATCAACAGCACCACCGCAGCCTTGCGCGCGGTTTCCCACGTGCGCGCACGGTTTCCCAAGGTGCCGATCATCTGCCGCGCCCACGACCTCAAGGCGTCGGGCCAATTGCTCGCCGCCGGGGCCACCCACGCTCACCCGGAAGCCGTCGAAAGCAGCCTGCGCTTGGGCGCGCTGACCCTGGAAATGCTCGCGGTGCCGCAAGACAACGTCGAATCCCTGCTGGAAAGCGTGCGCAAGGGCAATTACGAGATGCTGACACCAAGCGCCCCGGATAAAAAAGCGTAAGGGCGCAGCAGATTAAAAGCCTTTATGGACGAGCTTCGCCCTATTGGCATTGAGTTGCCTAAACCCCTTGCATTCCCTGAATTTGTGGGTATATTGCGCCGCTTCAACCTCCTTGCCGGGGGATAGGCCCTCGGCTATACCCGTTTTCTGCGCTGTTGCGGTCTACGGGTTGAGATAATCCGAAAGGAGCCATAATGGCTTTTTATGAAAGCGTGTTCATTGCACGCCAGGATCTTTCCACGCAGCAAGTGGAAGCCCTGACTGAACAAATGGCGGGCGTTGTCGCTGGCCACGGCGGCAAAGTCGCCAAAACCGAACAGTGGGGCCTGCGTTCGCTGGCTTACCGCATTAAGAAAAACCGCAAGGGCCACTACACCCAGCTGACCATCGACGGCCCCGCCGCCGCGGTTCAGGAACTGGAACGCCAATTGGGCCTGAACGAAGACGTGCTACGCAGCCTGACGCTGCGTATCGACGCCATCGACATGGAGCCGAGCGCCATCTTGCAGGCCAAATCCGGCCGCGATGACCGTCCGCCACGCCGTGGCGACCGCGACGACCGCCCGCGCCATGACGACCGTCCGCGCCGCGATGACCGTCCGTCCTTCAACGATGTCGGGGGAGATGAATAATGGCTAACCGTCCTTTCTTTCGTGGACGCAAGTCCTGCCCGTTCACCGGTCCCAACGCGCCGAAAATCGATTTTCGCGACACCAAAACGCTGAGCCGTTACGTGTCCGAGCGCGGCAAGATCGTGCCGAGCCGCATCACCGCCGTTTCCAACAAGAAACAGCGTGAACTGGCCCAGGCGATCAAACGTGCGCGTTACATGGGTCTGCTGCCTTACCTCATAAAGTAAGGTGGCGCCCGTCTTGAACAGGGCCGAAACGGCATGAAACCTACGTTTCTCGCCATCGGCGCTGGCGTGATAAGCGGCCTGTTGGTCGTGGCGGCCCTTTCGGGTTCGTCCGTCGCGGTGGCGTATCTAACCTTAGTTCTGCCCATGCCGATGTTGATGGCGGGACTAGGCTTAGGAGTTCGAGCGGTCGTGATTGCGGTCGCAAGCGGCACCGTGCTCACCGTGTTGGTGGGCATGGAAACAGGTTTGGTGTTCGCCATTTTATTCGGCGCACCGGTGTGGTTGGTCGTCCGACTGGCGCTGACGGGACCAGAAGGCCCCGTAATCCAAGCGCCGGACCACAAAGGCCCTTACCGTCAGGAAGGGCCGAAGACACAATCCACCTTCCAAGATCGCATCTTGGGCAGGGTGGCGGACTGGAACGGGGAACCGGGCGCTCAGCCTCGGGATCTCGGCTGGTTTCCGGCGGGGCACATCCTCGCCGTTGTGGCGGTGGTCGCATGTGGACTGGTGATCGTAGCGGCGATCTTGACCGGTGGTCTGGAAGCCGCAGTGGTTGAATATTTGACCGCGTTGGCCAATGCCATCGCCGCAGCCCAGGGCGAAGAGGTTCTGCGCGAAGCGATCATGACGGCCACCCCGCTTTTTGCGGGATCGGTCGCGGCATTTTGGGCCATAGCGCTGCTGGTGAATGCGGTGCTGGCCCAGGGTTTACTGGCTAAGGGTGGACGCAATCTGCGCCCTACCCCGCGGCTGCGGGAGCTTCGGCTCCCCGATTGGTTAAGTTGGGCCTTGGTGGCCGTCGCGCTTATGGCGTTGATCGCACCGGGGGAAATGGAGTATATCGGCCGGAACTTGTTTTTGGTTTTGGCCGTACCGTTCTTTTTCCTAGGCCTGGCGGTAGTGCACAAGATGGCGGCAATGACTCCGCTGCCGGGAGCGCTGCTGTCGCTGATTTATCTGGTGGTGATTTTTTCGGGCTGGTTTGCCCTGGTCATCGCCGGGCTTGGAGTTTTGGAACAGTGGATCGGCGTTGCCGACCGCATGAAACCGCCCGCTGAAGGGCTGGAGGATTGATATGGAAGTGATCCTGTTAGAACGCGTAGAAAAGCTTGGTCAAATTGGCGATGTCGTCAACGTCAAGCCGGGCTTTGCTCGCAACTACCTGCTGCCGCGCGAAAAAGCGCTGCGGGCCACCAACGCCAATAAAAAGGTGTTTGAAAACCAGCGCGCTCAACTCGAGGCCGAAAACCTCACGCGTCGCTCGGAAGCCGACGCCGTCGCCGCCAAGATGGGCAAGCTCACCGTCGCCCTGATCCGTCAGGCGGGCGAAGCGGGCCACCTGTACGGTTCGGTCAATGCGCGCGACATCGCCGCCGCCGTGACCGATGCGGGCTATAGTGTGAACCGCTCTCAAGTCGCCCTGGCCGATCCGATCAAGTCGTTGGGTCTGTATAACGTCAACGTCAACCTGCATCCGGAAGTCGCCGTCACCGTTACCGTCAACGTTGCACGCACCCCGGAAGAAGCCGCCACCCAAGCTGCAACCGGGCACGCGATGATCTCGAAGGATGCGGAAGAAGAAGCCGAAGCCCGTGCAGAAATGGATGCCATCTTCGAAGCTGGCGCTGCCGATGCCGCCGCTGAAGAACTGGCCGCAAACGAAGCGGAATAAGGGCGAGCCCGCCTCTTTTTCGCAGCAAACACAAAACGGCGCGTCCCTCGGGATTGCGCCGTTTTTGTTTGCCCCGCCGACGCATCGCCCCAACTCGATTTTTAGCAAACCCTAATTTGCGCGAATCGCCGTATTATTATCACTTGTCCCCCGGCATTCACGTTATTCACAGCCTGGGGGTAACCGTTTTTGACGTAGTCTCACCGGGACATGACAACAGACAACACCATTCGCTTGGCGGACACAGGGTATTTGGAAGGCAGAGATTTCGGCGGCGTTCAAGCCCACACCGAAACCCTGCCCGCTTACCGCACGTTGCCGCACAACATCGGCGCCGAAAAGGCGCTGTTGGGCGCGATCTTCAGCGACAACCGCGCTTATGAACGTGTCAGCGAATTTCTCCGCCCCGAACACTTCGCCGTGCCCGAACACGGCAAGATTTTCGAAGCCGTGCAAAAACTGCTGGAAAACGGGCAGATCGCCGATCCGGTGACGCTGGCGGGTTTTTTTGAGGGCAACGACGAACTGGTCGCCATGGGCGGCCCGCGTTATCTGGCCGAACTGGCCGCCAGCGCGGTGACCATCATCAACGCCGGCGAATACGGGCGCATCGTTTACGACCTGCACATGAAACGCGAGCTGATCCACCTGGGCCAGGACATGGTCAACGACGCCTACGACCAAGGCAGTCAAGCCACCGCCACCAACCTGATCGAACGTTCCGAACAGCACCTCTATGATCTGGCCACCCAGGGCGATTACGAGGGCGGATTTCAAGATTTCCGCACCGCCGTGCTGGAAGCCGTACACATGGCCGAAGCCGCGCACAAACGCGACGGCGCATTGGCGGGCGTGACCACCGGGCTCAAAGACTTGGACCAAATTTTAGGCGGCCTGCACAATTCCGATCTGCTGATCCTCGCCGGACGCCCGTCCATGGGCAAGACCGCGCTGGTCACCAACATCGCCTACAACGCCGCGTACTCGTATCACAAGTCGAACGGCGAAGACGGCGCGGTGGTGGGCTTCTTCTCGCTGGAAATGTCGTCCGAACAGTTGGCCGCGCGTATTTTGTCGGAACAGGTGGAAATTTCCTCCAACAAGATGCGCAAGGGCGAACTGGCCAACGACGAGTTCACCCGTCTGGTGGTCGCAAGCCAAGAACTGCACCGCATTCCGCTGTTCATCGACGACACCCCGGCGCTGACCGTATCGGCGCTGCGCACCCGCGCGCGCCGCTTGAAGCGCCAGCACAACTTGGGCCTGATCGTGGTCGACTATTTGCAGCTGATCTCACCGCCGCCCGGCAAATCCGACGGGCGTGTCAACGAAGTGTCGGAAATCACCCGTGGCCTGAAGACCCTGGCCAAGGAACTCAACGTGCCGGTGATCGCGCTGTCGCAGCTCAGCCGCGCCGTGGAAAGCCGCGACCCGCCGCGCCCGCAGCTTTCCGACTTGCGTGAATCGGGCTCCATCGAGCAAGACGCCGACGTGGTGATGTTCATCTACCGCGAAGAATATTATATGGAACGCAAAAAACCGTCGCGGCGCATGGAAGAAGACGAGTCCAAGCTTCTGGAGCGCGAAGCGCGCTGGCAAGACGCGCTGGAATCCGTGCGCAACACCGCCGAAGTGATCATCGCCAAACAGCGTCACGGCCCCATCGGCGACATCAAGCTGGCGTTCATCGGCGAGTTCACGCGTTTCGCCGACTTGGATACGCACCATCCCAATTATGACGGGCACTAAGGGGCGCGCACGATGACCGACGCCTCCCTCACTTCGGCCAAAGCGCGGCGCGCGGGCGGCCTGCTGACCATCGATTTGGATGCGCTGGCCGCCAACTGGAAGCTCTACGCCGACAAGGTCAAACCCTCCAAGGCCGAAGCCGCCGCCGTGGTCAAGGCGCAGTCTTACGGCCTGGATGCGTCTCATGTCGCCTCGGCCCTGATGGATGCGGGCTGCACATCGTTTTTTGTCGCCACCATCGCCGAAGGCATGGAGCTGCGCGAAATCTTGGGCCCAAGCGCCACGCTTTACGTACTGAATGGCCTGCTGGACGGAACGGAACGCGATTTCACCGCGCACAACCTGGTGCCGATCCTCAACAGCTTGGGCGAGATCGACGCCTGGCGGGCGTTCTGCTCCGGTCTGGGCCAAGCGCTGGCGTGCGGCCTGCACATCGATAGCGGCATGGCGCGCTTAGGCCTGGACGAACGCGAACTCAACCATCTGGCGGACCATCTTGAACATCTAATCGGCCTGAAACTCGA